>NZ_CAXYJV010000045.1:0-57944 GCF_964277875.1 uncultured Comamonas sp. | reverse complement strand
GAAACGACTTCGCGCCGATGATAGTGCGGATTCCCGTGTGAAAGTAGGTCATCGTCAGGCTTTTATACTGATCAACCCCTCTGCTCTTCCCGAGTAGAGGGGTTTTTCTTTTGTCCGGCGCCTGGTGGTGCCAAGCGGTGCATGCCGCATAATGGTCCATCCAGAACAACAAGCGCATGCAGGGGGACCATGACACCGACTTATTCCATCGGGCAGCTGGCAGCAGAATTTGATCTGACGACCCGGGCCATCCGCTTTTATGAGGACATGGGCCTGTTGCACCCTGAGCGCACCGGCGCCGGCGGCAAGCAGCGCGTGTATTCGGCCAAGGAGCGCACGCGTCTTCGGCTGACCTTGCGGGCCAAGCGCCTGGGGCTGACCCTGCAGGAAGCCAAGGAAATCATCGACCTTTACGAGTCGCCGCGCGACACCGGTGTGCAGCTGAGCCGCTTTATCGAGGTGTTGACGGCGCACCGCCAGCGCCTGCAGACCCAGTTGGCAGATTTGCAGGCCAACTTGGCAGAAATTGATGAGCATATGCAGGAAGCCCATGCTTTGCTCGCAAAGCAGCCGTCAAAAAAATAATATATAGTTGACGTGAACGTAAACGTAATGATGCCGTTCCACCGCCTTCGCCGGTGGCCGCGGCATCTGGTGCGCCATATAGATAGGAGACAAGACCATGTCCGGATTGCCAGGCCTGAATTTCCAGTTGGGTGAGGATATCAACGCTTTGCGTGATGCCGTGCGCGAGTTTGCGCAGGCTGAAATCGCGCCGCGCGCCGCCGAGATTGACCGCAACGACCAGTTCCCGATGGACCTGTGGCGCAAGTTTGGTGACCTGGGCGTGCTGGGCATCACGGTATCCGAACAGTATGGCGGCGCCGACATGGGCTATCTGGCGCATATGGTGGCGATGGAGGAGATCTCCCGTGCCAGCGCGTCGGTAGGCCTGTCCTACGGTGCGCACAGCAACCTCTGTGTGAACCAGATCAACCGCAACGGCAATGAAGCCCAGAAGGCCAAGTACCTGCCCAAGCTGATCAGCGGTGAGCATGTGGGCGCGCTGGCGATGAGTGAGCCGGGTGCCGGCTCCGACGTCATCAGCATGAAGCTCAAGGCCGAGGACAAGGGCGGCTACTACCTGCTCAACGGCAACAAGATGTGGATCACCAATGGCCCGGATGCCGACACCCTGGTGGTGTACGCCAAGACCGAGCCGGAGATGGGCGCCCGGGGTGTCACCGCCTTTCTGATCGAGAAGGGCATGCCCGGTTTTTCGATTGCACAAAAGCTGGACAAGCTGGGCATGCGCGGCAGCCATACCGGCGAGCTGGTGTTCCAGAACGTCGAAGTGCCGGCCGAGAACGTGCTGGGCCAAGTCAACGGCGGCGCCAAGGTGCTGATGAGCGGCCTGGACTATGAACGCGCCGTGCTGACCGGCGGCCCGTTGGGCATCATGCAGTCGGTGATGGACAACGTCGTGCCCTACATCCATGACCGCAAGCAGTTTGGCCAAAGCATTGGTGAGTTCCAGCTCATCCAGGGCAAGGTGGCCGATATGTACACCGTGCTGCAAGCTGGCCGCTCTTTTGCCTATACGGTCGCTAAAAACCTCGATCTGCTCGGAACCGACCATGTGCGGCAGGTACGCAAGGACTGCGCCAGCGTCATTCTGTGGTGCGCCGAGAAGGCCACCTGGATGGCCGGCGAAGGCGTGCAAATCTATGGCGGCAATGGGTATATCAACGAGTATCCGCTCGGCCGCCTGTGGAGAGATGCGAAACTCTATGAAATTGGCGCCGGCACCAGCGAGATTCGCCGCATGTTGATTGGGCGTGAGCTGTTCGCAGAAACCTGCTGACCGGCTGCGCTGCGCCATCCTGATACCCACACAACAAAAGGATAGCCTTATGAGTACAACCTCCATCAAAGACCTGTTTGACCACAACCGTTTGTGGGCAGAGCAGATGGAGCGTGACCGCCCCGGGTTCTTCACGGGCCTGATGTCGCAGCAGCACCCCAAGTACATGTGGATCGGTTGTTCGGACAGCCGTGTGCCCGCCAACCAGATCACCGGTCTGGAGCCCGGTGAGGTGTTCGTGCACCGCAATGTGGCCAATGTGGTGGTGCCCAGCGATCTGAACTGTTTGTCCACCATCCAGTATTCGGTGGACCAGCTCAAGATCCAGGACCTGATGGTCGTGGGCCACTACGGCTGCGGCGGCGTGCTTGCGGCGCTCGAAGGCCTGCGCCTGGGCCTGGTCGACAACTGGACCCGCCACGTGCGCGATGTGCGCGACAAGCACCTGGCACTGCTGCAAAGCCTGTCGCCCCAGCACCGCCATGATGCGCTGTGCGAGCTCAATGCCATCGAGCAGGTGGTGAATGTGGCGCAGAGCACCATCTTGCAGGACGCCTGGACGCGCGGCCAGAAGGTGACCTTGCACGGCTGGTGCTACAGCCTCAAGAACGGCCTGATCACCGACCTGGAGATGACCGTTCCAGGCATTGGCGGGCTGTCCGAGGTCCACCAACGCGCCGTGGCCCTGGTGGCCGAGCGCAAGCGCGATTAAACCCGCCAGGCATCCCTGCGTCCAGGGCTGCCTTTTTTACAGCGCGAGCGGTCCCTGAGAGGCCTGCAGCACAAGACCCGAATTCAATCAGGAGACACCAGATGCATGATCCCGTCGTTATCGTTGGCGCAGCCCGTACCCCCATGGGTGCCTTCATGGGCGATTTTGCCGAGCTCTCGGCCAATGACCTGGGCGGCGCGGCCATCAAGGCAGCGGTGGAGCGCGCGGGTGTCGCCCCTGAAAAAGTGGAAGAGGTGCTGTTCGGCAACTGCCTGATGGCTGGCCAGGGCCAGGCCCCGGCGCGCCAGGCGCTGTTCAAGGGTGGTCTGCCCAAGAGCACCGGCGCTGTGACCCTGTCGAAGATGTGCGGCGCCGGCATGGAGGCCACCATCCTGGCCCATGACCAGCTGGTGGCCGGCAGCCGCGATGTGATGGTCGCCGGCGGCATGGAAAGCATGACCAATGCCCCCTACCTGCTCAAAAAGGGCCGTGGCGGCTACCGCATGGGCCATGACAAGGTGTTCGACCACATGATGCTCGATGGCCTGGAAGACGCCTATGAGCCCGGCCGCTCGATGGGGACCTTTGGCGAGGACTGTGCCGCCAAGTACCAGTTCAGCCGCGAGCAGCAGGACCAGTTCGCCATTGCCAGCGTGCAGCGCGCGCAGGCGGCGACCGCGTCCGGCGCTTTCAAAGCCGAGATCACGCCGGTCACTGTGTCCACCCGCAAGGGCGAGGTCACCGTGACTGAGGACGAAGGCCCCGGCAAGGCGCGCCTGGACAAGATCGCCGCCCTCAAGCCCGCGTTCAAGAAGGATGGCACGATCACGGCGGCGTCCAGCTCCAGCATCAACGATGGCGCAGCCGCTCTGGTGCTGATGCGCGAATCCACCGCCAAGGAGCTGGGCTGCAAGCCGCTGGCCAAGATCGTGGCCCATGCCAGCTACGCGCAAGAGCCCGAGTGGTTCACCACCGCACCGATTGGCGCGACCGAGAAGGCGCTGAAAAAGGCCGGCTGGAAGGTCGAGGATGTGGACCTTTGGGAAATCAATGAGGCCTTTGCCGTGGTGCCGATGGCGCTGATGGCCGACATGAAGGTCTCGCACGACATCGTCAACGTCAACGGCGGCGCCTGCGCGCTGGGCCACCCCATTGGTGCCAGCGGTGCGCGCATTCTGGTGACCCTGCTGCATGCGCTGCAGGCCCGTGGCAAGCGCCGTGGCCTGGCTACGCTGTGCATTGGCGGAGGTGAGGCCACTGCGATGGCGATTGAAATCATGTAGTCTAGTCATCCTGACAGAGGAGAAACTATGACGAACGAATCGGTGGGCCCCGGCCCGGGGCAGCTGCAGGCAAAGGATATCGAGTCCTTCTGGCAGGAATTGGTCTACCAGGAGCGCCACCTGGCGCTGTTGCCCAACCAGGCCTTTGTGGTGCAGGCCAACGAGATGCTGGCCCGCATCGCCCCCGATTTGGCGCTGGAGCTGGAGCGCTCGGAAGGCAGCCTGTTTTCGCGCCTGGTGTTCAGCGCCCATGGCAATGTCGACCAGTTCGAGAACCTGATGGCGCTGGTGCGTGCGGCGCCCAGCCTGCCGGGCTACAAGGTGCAGGCCTTCCGCAACCGCAGCCCCATCAACGATTTCAGCATGGCGATGGAGGGCCTGGAGCTCTCCTGCTCGGACGTGCTGGTGGCCCACTACGATGCCGGCGGCATCGTTGGCCTGGAGCTGGGCTTTGAGAAGATCATCGCCCCCGAGCAGCGCGAACTGGCCCAACACATGGCCTTCATCATGCTCGACCATGTCCTGGGCGAATGGGACTTTGCGGTGCGGGTCGGCCCGGTCGATGTGGTCGATGCCTTCGCGCCCGAGGTCGCTGGCGTGGGTCCGCTCTCCGCCTTCCCTGCCGTGTTCGACGCGTTTTTGCGCGACAGCCTGGGGCGCAGCTACCGCTTCCCCCCGGCCGACGATGACCGCTGGAAAATGCTGGAGGCACGCCGCCGCGATGCCCCCGCCGATGCCGTGCCCGATCTGCTGGGCCTGCGCCTGTCGGCCAATGCCGTGGCCACGCGCGCCGATCTGCCTTACTGCCTGCAATGGACCTTGACGTTTGAAGACGGCGAGACCCTGGACCAGGCACGTGATGCGCAGGAAGGCTTGCAGGCGGCGCTGGAGCGCATGGAAAACGGCATTCTGGCTTATACCCGTATCGAAGGCATGCGCGAGCGCACTGCCTGCTACTACGTCGATGACGCCGCAGCCGCCCGCCAAAGTCTGCAGCAGCAGGCGGTGGCCCTGCCCGGGCGCGTCGACGTGTCTTTCGATCCCTCCTGGGATGCGTATCTGGCCGTCTATGCAGCCGCAGGCGCTGCGGCGGCCGATGCAGAACATGACGACCCGGAGGCTGCATGATCGAATCTACCGAGCAACTGCGCGCGCTGTACGCCCAGCCCGCCGAGCGTGCGCTGGCCAAGCAGCTGGACCACCTCGATGTGCATTGCCAGCGCTTTATCGCGCTGTCGCCGCTGTGCGTGGTGGCCACGGCCGGCCAGGCTTGCGAGATGCTCGATGCCTCGCCCCGGGGCGGCCCGCCCGGCTTTGTCAAATGCCAGGGCGCGCAGCACCTGCTGCTGCCCGATGCCGGGGGCAACAACCGGCTCGATTCGCTCAGCAACCTGCTGACCGATGCCCGTATCGCGCTGCTTTTCCTGCTGCCTGGCGTGGACGAGACCTTGCGCGTCAACGGCACCGCAAAGCTGCGCGATGAGGCCCGCTTCATCGATGTGTTCGATGGCGAACGCCAACGGCCCAAGCTGGTGATCGAGATCGAGGTGCGCGAAGCCTATCTGCACTGCGCCAAGGCCTTGATGCGCTCGCGTCTGTGGCAGGCCGAGGCACAGATCGCGCGCAGCACCCTGCCCACGCTCAACCAGATGATCCATGACCAGATGGGCTCAAGCGCGGCGCCCGAGCCGCAGGCGGACATGGTGGCGCGCTACCAGCAGCAAATCCTGCAAGAGCAGGGACAGTGACGACAACCGCCGAGGAGGGCGTAGGAATGGCTGTGATTTTGGTGATCGGCGCCTCGCGCGGCATTGGCCTGGAGCTGGTGCGGGAATATGCGCAGGCAGGCTGGACGGTGCTGGCCACGGTGCGTGATGCGGAGGCGCAGGCGCGGCTGCAGGCGCTGGGCGCGCGGGCTTTTCTGGTTGATGTGCTCAAACCGGAGAGCGTGACGGCACTGGCCACGGCATTGGCGGGCCAGCAGATCGACTTGGCGATGTATGTGGCCGGTGTGATCCGCCGGCCCAATGCCCGCACGGTGCCGACCCAGGCCGATTTTGATGCGGTGATGCACACCAATGTGCTGGGCGCCATGCAGCTGCTGCCGCAGATTGGCCCGATTGTCGAGGCCAGCGGCGGCGTGTTTGCCTTTATCTCGTCGTCGATGTCGCAGATCGAAGGTGTGGATGACAGCTATTCCTGGCTGTACAGGGTCAGCAAGACGGCGCTGAACATGGCGGTGGCCTCCGCCCAGCATGACTACCCCGGCGCGCGCCTGATCACCTTGGACCCGGGCTGGGTGCAGACCGACATGGGCGGGGATGAAGCGCCGCTGACCGTGCAGCAAAGCGTCAGCGGCATGCGCCAGACCCTGGCCTCGGTCAGCGATGCGGACAAGGGGCGCCTGCTGCACCACGATGGCCGCCGCGCCAAGCACTGGTAAGCCCGCCAAGCAGACAGCGACAGAACGAGAAAATCCGGAGACAACCGATGCTTTTGAACGACGACCAGACGATGATCCGCGATGCGGTGCGTGAATTTGCCCAGGCCGAGCTGTGGCCGCACGCCGCGCAGTGGGACCGCGACCATGTGTTCCCCAAGGCAGCCCACCAGGGCCTGGCCCAGCTGGGCGCCTACGGCATCTGCGTGCCCGATGCGCTCGGTGGCGCAGGGCTGGACTACATCAGCCTGGCCTTGGTACTGGAAGAAATTGCCGCTGGCGACGGCGGCACCAGCACCGCCATCAGCGTGACCAACTGCCCCGTCAATGCCATCCTGATGCGCTACGGCAGCGACGCACAGAAAAAACAATGGCTGGCCCCGTTGGCAAGGGGCGAGATGCTGGGCGCCTTCTGCCTGACCGAGCCCCATGTCGGCTCGGACGCCAGCGCGCTGCGCACCACCGCCAGCAAACAGGGCGATGCCTATGTGATCAATGGCGTCAAGCAGTTCATCACCAGCGGCAAGAACGGCCAGGTGGCGATCGTGATTGCGGTGACCGACAAGGGCGCCGGCAAGAAGGGCATGAGCGCCTTCATCGTGCCTACCGACAACCCGGGCTACCAGGTCGCGCGGCTGGAGGACAAGCTCGGCCAGCACAGCAGCGATACCGCGCAGATCAATTTTGAGAACTGCGTGGTGCCGGCCGAGAACCTGATCGGCGCCGAAGGCGAGGGCTACAAGATTGCGCTGGGCGCGCTCGAAGGCGGGCGCATCGGCATTGCCGCGCAAAGCGTGGGCATGGCGCGCAGCGCCTTTGATGTGGCCGTGCAGTACGCCAAGGAGCGCGAGAGCTTTGGCACGCCCATCATCAACCACCAGGCCGTCGGCTTTCGCCTGGCCGAATGCGCGACGCAGATCGAGGCCGCGCGCCAGCTGATCTGGCATGCCGCCAGCCTGCGCGATGCCGGCCAGCCGTGCTTGAAGGAAGCGGCCATGGCCAAGCTGTTTGCCAGCGAGATGGCCGAGCGCGTCTGCAGCGCCGCCATCCAGACCCTGGGCGGCTATGGCGTCGTCAATGATTTTCCGGTGGAGCGCATCTACCGCGATGTGCGGGTCTGCCAGATCTACGAAGGCACCAGCGATGTGCAGAAGATCCTGATCACCCGCGCGCTGGCTTGAGGGCCTTTGCAGGATCGTGAAAAACAAACCCGGCGCTGCCGGGTTTGTTGTTTAGAGCGCCAGGCGCCGGCCGTCGGCAAACACCATCAGCTCGCCGGGCTGGAAAGCTGTCCACTGCTCGTTGGTGGTCAGCGGCGACGTCACCACCACGGCCACCCGGTCCTGCGGCGTGGTGCAGGTGGCAAAGTCGATGCTCAGATCCTCATCGCTCAGCTGTGCCTGCGAGAACGGATGCGCGCGCTCGGTGTAGCACAGGAAGGTGTTGGCATGGGCCCAGAGCGCCTCGCCATTGGAGAGCAGAAAGTTGAAGGTGCCATGCGGCGCAATCTGCGCGGCCAGCTCGCGCAGAGTGTGGGTCAGCTCGGCAATGCTGGGCGTGCCGGCATGGGATTTCCACAGCTCCTGCATCAGCCAGCAAAACACATGCTCGCTGTCGGTATCGCCCACCGGGTGAAAGTGGGTGTGCAGGCGGGGGCGGAAGTCCTTGAGGTCGCCATTGTGGGCAAACACCCAGTTCTTGCCCCAGAGCTCGCGCACAAAGGGGTGGCAGTTCTGCAGCAGCACCTGGCCCTGCGTGGCCTTGCGGATATGCGCAATCACATTGCGGCTGTGGATGGGGTAGCGCCGCACCAGCTCGGCCACCGGCGACTGGACGGCCGGCTGGTGGTCCACCAGCAGGCGCAGGCCGCCTTCTTCAAAGAAGGCGATGCCCCAGCCATCGCTGTGGTGGTCGGTATTGCCGGCCCGCTGCGAAAAGCCGCTGAAGCTGAAGTTGATGTCGGTGGGGGTGTTGCAGTTCATCCCCAGCAGTTGGCACATGGCAAAAACTCTTTGAAAACCGTTGGATGGCCCAGTGTAGACCATTCGCTACGGGCCAAGAACCTGGTCAAAGTCTCTTATGGCCTGGCCGCCGCAGGTGCCTGCAGCTGGCGGGCAGCGACGCCCGCGAGCACACAGACCACGGCCAGCATCAAAAAAGTGTCGCGAAAACCCGCCACCCGCTCGGCCAGCACAATGTCGATGGCGGGCGACTGGTTGGTGTAGAAGGCCACGCGCCACTCCAGAAAGATGCCGCAGAGGCTCACCCCGGCGGCGCCGCCGAGCATGCGCAGAAAGCTGAAGCTGCTCGAGCCCTGTGAGATCAGGCTTTTGTCCAGCGAGCGCATGCTGCCCAGGGTCAGCGACGGCAGGATGAAGCCCAGTCCAATGCGGCCCAGCACCGTATAGCCCACCAGCAGCCACAGCGACGAGCCCGGCTGCAGCACACCGGTCAGCACAAAGGACAGCGCCAGCAGCGAGAGGCCGCCGATCACCAGCCAGTGCACAGGGGTGCGGTCAGCCATGCGGCCGGCCAGCGCGATGACGCCGCCCAGCACCAGGCCAGCGGGCAGCATCGTGGTGCCCACGACCGACGCCGAGTACGACAGCCCCAGCTGCATGAATACCGGCAGCAGGTAGGTGGAGCCAAACAAGGCCACGCCGTAGATGAAGGCCACAATGCAGCCGGCCGCAAAAGGCTTGCTGGCAAACAGGCGCAGGTCCATCAGCGGCTTGCCGCCCTGGGCCAGCAGGCGCCGCTGCCAGCCAATGAAGGCGGGCAGGCAAACCAGCGCAATCGCCAGCAGCACGGCGCTTTGCTGCCAGCCGCTGCCATGCAGCGCCACCAGGCCATTGAGCAGGCAGACCGTGCCGGTGGTGGCAATGGCCAGGCCCAGCCAGTCCAGGCTGTTGCCATGGCGGTCGGCGGCGGCGCCGCCGGGCGCATTGACGGGCACAAACTTCAGCCCCAGCCAGACCGAGGCCAGGCACAGCGGCACGACCATGAAGAACACCGAACGCCAGCCCATCCAGTCGACCAGCAGGCCGCCCACGCTCGGGCCAATGGCCGGCGCCAGCACGATGCCCATGCCAAACAGGCCGTTAGCCCGGCCTTGCTCATGCGATGCGAAGGCATGCAGGATGATGATGGCGGGAATCGGCTGGATCACACCGGCCGCCAGCCCTTCGACCACGCGCGCCACCAGCACCAGGTTGTAGTCGCTGCTGAAACCGCCGCCCATCCCCCCCAGCATCAGCAGCAGTACGGCGCCCAGGTAGGTGTTGCGGTAGCCATAGCGCGACAGCAGCCAGGGCGTGGTCAGCATCGCCACCGTCGTGGCCACCATGAAGGACGAGGTCACCCACTGCGCACGCGACTGGCCGAGCTGGAAGTGCTGGCTCATCGCCGGAATGGCGACATTGAAAATGGTCGACGAGATGATCGAGGCCATCGTGCCCACCATCACGCTGAACAGCAGGTACCAGCGAAAGCGCTCCCCATAGAGGCTGCGCAGATCCTGGGCGTTGTGGTGTCTTATCTGCATGGCGGAGGCTGGGCGGATGGGCGCGTGTGGCGGTTGGCCGGGTGGGGCGCCTGCAAGCAGGCCGGCCCCGGGCGTTTGATGATGATCCTGGGGCTGGGGCTTGTCAGTCACCCCGGTTGGTGCTGGCGCCGGGATCGGGCTCCGCGCGGCCACAGGCCGGGCAGATGCAGCGCTGGCCGCGCTCGGCCGGGGCCAGGCGCTGCAAGGCCTGGGGGTCGATATCGGCGGTCATGCACCAGCACTGGGCAGCAGGCAGGCCCTGGGCCACGGCACAGCCGTTGCGCTGGCCGCACAGAGGGCATTGCTGCGCCCAGGTGCTGCTGTCCGTGCGGGTGGCAGGCATCATGGCGTGCCTGTCGGCACCGGGGTGGGTGCTGCGGCTGGCGCGGGGCGTGGGGGCGGCAGCGCGTCTTCGGGCCGGGCGGTCAGGCTGCCGGCCAGCAGCTCGGGCAGGCGGTCCACCCCCATGCGGAAGCCGCAGGCCTGCGCATGGCCGCCACCGCCCATGCTTTCGGCCAGCGGAATGCAGTTGAAGTCCGAGCGCGAGCGCAGGCCGCATTTGGCGCCCTTGGGGCTGGCGCTCCACATCAGCGCAAAGGTGCCGCTCTGCTTGGCCAGGATATCGCCGACCTGGCTGTGGAACATGCCCGGGGCATTCACCATCAAGCCAGCCACGCCATTGAACACCAGTGGCTGCGCGCCTTCGGCGATGTCGCTACAGAGCTTGAGGTACTTCTCGTCCATCGCGCCGCCCCGTGCCATGAAGGCGCTCAGTTGTTCGGGGCTGAAGGCTGCAATCTCGGCCCAGCGCTCAAAGCTGCGCGGCTCCATGTCCAGCGCGGCCAGGAAGGCACCGCTTTCGGGGTACTGCCAGCGCCAGATGTCGCGGTCCTCGATATGCAGCACCAGCGCGGGGATGGGGTTCTGGGGAAAGAAGAACTCCCAGGCCAGGCGCGCGCCGGACTTGTTCATGTCGAAATGCACGACGCCGCAGGTGCATTGGTAGCCATGGAGCTTCTCGGCCGCGCTCTTGTGGTGGTCCAGCAGCACCAGCTTGTGGGCCTGCGCCTCGATGGCCGCCAGCAGCTCGGGGCCAAAGGCAAAGTCGAGGATGTAGATCGTGCGGCCGGCCAGCGGCCCCAGGTCGTCCACAGTCTGAATTTCGCCATGGTCCAGGCCGCGAAACTCTGCGTTGCCGGAGAAGAACAGCCAGGCCGCCAGCGCCGCGCCATAGCCATCGGGGCAGTTGCGGCCGTGGTAGAGGATCAGGGGCTGGGGGTCGTTGATGTCGGCCGTCACCGGCAGAGAAAGGTCGGGCAGAAGTTTCATCCTGCCATTTTCCGCCAAGCGTATTACCTGAGAGCGACCAAGTACTGCGCGGGCATGCGGTGGAGGGCCACCGCATGCCCGCAGGCGCCATGGGCTGGCGCAGCGTTTATGCCAGCGTGTAGGCCGTCTTCACCGTGGTGTAGAACTCCTGCGCATAGCGGCCTTGCTCGCGCGGGCCGTAGCTCGATCCCTTGCGGCCGCCAAACGGCACATGGTAGTCCACGCCGGCGGTGGGCAGGTTCACCATCACCATGCCGGCCTGGGCGTGGCGCTTGAAGTGGCTGGCGTACTTCAGGCTGGTGGTGGCAATGCCGGCAGACAGGCCAAAGGCGGTGTCGTTGGCCACAGCCAGTGCCTCTTCATAGTCCTGCACGCGGATCACGCTGGCGACCGGGCCAAATACCTCTTCGCGGTTGATGCGCATCTGCGGCGTGCTGTCCACCAGCAAGGCTGGCTGCATGAAAAACCCCTCCTTGCCGCTGCCGGTATGGCAGGCAATGCGGCTGCCGCCGGTGGCCAGCACGGCGCCTTCGGCCTTGGCGATTTCCACATAGCTCAGGTCCTGCTCCAGCTGGGCCTGGCTCACCACGGGGCCGATATCGGTGCCGGCGGCGCGCGCATCGCCCACCTTGATCCTGGCCATGCGCTCTTGCAGCGCCTGCACAAAGGCAGGGTAAATCTTGTCGGTGACGATCAGGCGGCTCGATGCGGTGCAGCGCTGGCCGGTCGAGTAAAAGCAGCTCTGGGCTGACAGCTCCACGGCCTGGGCCAGGTCGGCATCGTCCAGCACCACCTGCGGGTTCTTGCCGCCCATCTCCAGCTGCACCTTCTTGCCCGATTTGACGCAGGCCTCGGCAATGCCCCGGCCCACACCGACCGAGCCGGTAAAGCTGATCGCAGCCACATCGGGATGCTGCACCAGTGCATCGCCAATGATGCGGCCCCGGCCCATCACCAGGTTGAAGACACCGGCAGGGATGCCGCTGCGGTGGATGATGTCGGCCAGCGCCCAGGCGCTGCCGGGCACCAGGTCGGCGGGCTTGATCACCACGCAGTTGCCAAAGGCCAGCGCGGGTGCAATCTTCCAGGCCGGAATGGCGATGGGGAAGTTCCAGGGCGTGATCAGACCGACCACCCCGATGGGCTCGCGCGTGATTTCCACGCCAATGCCGGGCCGCACCGACGGCAGGCTCTCACCGGCCAGGCGCAGGCATTCGCCGGCAAAGAACTTGAAGATCTGGCCGGCGCGGGCCACTTCGCCAATCGCCTCGGGCCGGGTCTTGCCCTCTTCGCGGGCCAGCAGGTCGCCCAGCTCTTCCTTGCGCGCCAGGATTTCGTTGCCGATCTTGTCCAGCGCATCATGGCGCGCCTGGATGCCCGACACGCTCCAGGCCGGGAAGGCGGCCGTGGCCGCCGCCACTGCGGCATCCACATCGCTGGCATCGCCTTGGGCGTACTGGCCGATCACATCGGACAGGTCGCTGGGGTTGGTGTTGGGGGAGGTGGTTTTGCCGGGTGTCCAGCTGCCGTTGATCAGGTTGTTGTGTGTCGTCATGGGCTTGCCAGGCGCTTGGGGCCTGGTCTCAAGAAATGGGTGGATGGTTCGGTCGTCGTCAAAACGTTCTCAGGCAGCGCGGGCCTGTGCCGCAGCCAAGGACCAGGGCACTTCCTGCAGCGGCTGGCCGTCGGCGATCAGGCTGCGCAGGTTGGCCAGCACCAGGTCGGCCATAGCACGGCGCGTCTCCTGGGTGCCGCTGGCGATATGCGGTGCCAGCACCACGTTGTCCTGCTGCAGCAGGCCGGGCAGGGGGCGAGGCTCGTCCTCGAACACATCGAGGCCGGCGCCGGCAATGCGCTGGTGTTGCAGTGCGTCCAGCAGCGCCGCTTCATCGACCACGCTGCCGCGCGCCACATTGATCAGAAAGCCCTGCGGGCCCAGCGCTTGCAGCACCTGGGCATCGACCAGGTGGCGGGTGTCGTCGCCACCGGCGGCGGTGATGACCAGAAAATCGCACCACTCGGCCAGCTCCTGCAGCGATGCCATGTAGCGGTGTGGCGAATCGCTGACCGGGCGGCGGTTGTGGTAGGCCACCTCCATGTCAAAACCGCTGGCGCGGCGCGCCACCTGGCGGCCAATGCGGCCCATGCCCAGGATGCCCAGGCGCTTGCCCGAGGCGCGGGTGTAGACGCCAAAGCGTTCGCTGGGCCAGAGGCCGGCGCGCACAAAGCGGTCGGCCGCTGCCAGGCGGCGGGCGCTGTTCAGCAGCAGCGCAAAGGCCATGTCGGCCACGCAGTCGTCCAGCACACCGGGGGTGTAGCCCACGCGGGCGGATTGGGCCAGGATGGCCTGCTGGTCCAGCGCATCAAAGCCCACGCCAAAACTGCTGATGCCGCGCAGCGCCGGCAAGGCCTGGATCACCGAGGCCGATGCGCCCATGCTGGCCGAGGTGACCAGGTAGGCAAATTCCGAACCATGGGCAGCCAGGAACTGCTGCGGGTTCGCTTGTGCGCTCAGCACGGTGGTATCGAATTCCTGGGCCAGATCGGCATCAAGCGCGGGCAGCGGCATCTTGCCCATTTGCAGCACGCGCGGGCGTTGGGTAGCAGTCATGTGTGGAGGGGGCTTTCAACGGAAAGAGCCCGGCACCATCCGCAGCACAGCGCTGCGGGGGTTACCGGGCCAGGAGGTCAACGGAGATCAGGCTTCAACCTTCTTGATCAGCGCTGCCAGCATATCGACTTCCTCGGGCTTGAGGTCGGCCAGCGGTGCGCGCACCGGGCCGGCATCGTGGCCCACCAGCTTGGCGCCGGCCTTGATGATGGACACGGCGTAGCCAGCGCTGCGGTTGCGGATCTTCAGGTAAGGCATGAAGAAGTCCTTGAGCAGCTGGTGCTGGGTGGCGTGGTCATCGGTGCGCACGGCTTCGTAGAAGCGGATGGCCGTCTTGGGGATGAAGTTGAACACGGCCGACGAGTACACCGGCGTGCCCAGTGCCTTGTAGGCAGCGGCATAGACTTCGGCGGTCGGCAAGCCACCCAGGTAGGCCAGGCGGTCACCCATGGTCAGGTACATGGCCGACATGGCTTCGATGTCGCCCACGCCGTCCTTGAAACCCACCAGGTTGGGGTTGCGTTCGCAGAGCTTGGCAACGGTTTCGGGGGTGAAGCGGCTCACGCCACGGTTGTAGATGATGACGCCGAACTTCACGCTCTTGCAGACGGCTTCGACGTGGGCGGCCAGGCCTTCCTGGCTGGCTTCGGTCATGTAGTGGGGCATCAGCAGGATGCCGTGGGCGCCAGCGGCTTCCGCAGCCTGGGCGCACTGGATCGCAAAGCGGGTTGGGCCGCCGGCACCGGCAATGATTGGCACCTTGCCCTTGCAGGTGTCCACCGCAGTCTTGATGATGGCGGGGTATTCCTCCGCAGTCAGCGAGAAGAACTCACCGGTACCACCCGCAGCGAACAGCGCGCTGGCGCCGTAGGGGGCCAACCATTCCAGGCGCTCGGCATAGCCCTTGGCGTTGAAGTTGCCTTGTGCATCGAAGTCGGTGACGGGGAAGGACAGCAGTCCGGAACTCATCACGCTCTTCACATCCTGGGGGCTCATGGTGCTCATATCAAACTTTCAAAAAAACGAGGGGTAATGCAACAGTGCCAAATCTGCGCGGCTCAATCGAGCTGCAGGTTGGCGGTTTGGACGACCGTGTGCCAGCGCTGGCGTTCGGCCTTGAAAAATTGGTCGGTCTCGGCCGGCGTCATCGTGACCACCTCGGCGCCCTGGCCGGTCAGGCGCGAGCGCACCTCGGGCGAGCGGATGGCGGTCAGCAAAGCCTGGTTGACCTTCTGAATGATCGCTTCGGGGGTCTTGGCCGGCAGCACCACGCCTTGCCAGGTGCCCGAGGCAAAGCCGGCTGCGCCTTGTTCGGCCAGGGTCGGCACATCGGCGATCAGCGGCATGCGGGTGTTCTTGGAAATGCCCAGCAGTTTCAACTTGCCGCTTTGCACATGGGGGTAGGTGGCCAACATGCCGTTCATCAGCACCTGGGTCTGGCCGGCCACGGTGTCCTGCACCGATTGCACGCCGCCCTTGTAGGGCACATAGACCCACTTGGCGCCCGTCAGCCGGGCCAGTTCCACACCGGCCAGGTGCGGCGCGCTGCCGGTGGCCGTGACGGCAAAGTTCAGGTCCTGCTTCTTGGACAGCGCCACCAGCTCCTGCAGGTTGTTGGCCTGCACCGAAGGGTGCACCACCAGCATGTGCGGCGAGTAGGCCAGCATCGCGGCGCCACGCAGGTCCTTGCTCGGGTCAAAGCTGAGCTTGGTGTAGACCGATGGCGAGATCGCCAGCGCACCCAGATCGCAGAGCAGCCAGGTGTAGCCGTCGGGCTGGGCGCGGGCCACCAACTCGGCCCCCAGGTTGCCGTTGGCACCAGGCTTGTTGTCGATCACCACCGTCTGCTTGAGCTCTTGCGAGATCAGCTGGCCAATCGAGCGGGCAATGATGTCCGAGCTGCCGCCTGGCGGGTAGGGGACCACCAGCCGGATCGGCTTGCTGGGCCATGCATCGGCCGCCCACAGCGGAGTCGATAACAAGCTACCGGCAGCCAGGGCCAGCGCTGAATAGATCAGGTGCGAACGGCGATGCATATGTCTCTGTCTCCTTTTTAGATATAAGACATCATACAACTCAAAATGCAGATCGCCAAGTATTGCTTGACTAGGGGAAACGCTTGTCTGGGTGTAGGGGTGGGGATGCAGGCCGCTTTGCGCGGCCTTGGTTCGAGTGCTGGTGCGGGCCCCTTGCTGTGTTTTGCTGGGCTGGCTGGCGCTGCTTCTAAGTGCTAGGGAGCTACCGCAACAGCCCCATGCCGGGCTGTTGCGTGGGCGCTTCAGCGCTCCTTGCCCGGTCCGCCGGCTGCTTGCTGCTCCTGGGCCAGGCGCTGGGCCAGGCGCAGGCGTTCGCGCGAGTTGGTCAGGTGGATGCGCATCGCAGCCCGGGCCGAGTCGGCATCCTGGCGCTCGATCGCAGAGAAGATTTCTTCATGCTCGCGGTTCACGCGCTTGAGGTAGTCCGGGTCGCGCGTGGGGATGTGGATCGAGGCAATCCGGTTGCGCGGAATCAGCATCGAGCCAAAGTGCTGCAGGATCTCCTGGAAGTAGCGGTTGCCGGTGGCCTTGGCGATGCTGAGGTGAAAGTCCAGGTCATGGCTCACGGTCTCGCGGCCCAGTGCAAAATTCTGCTCAAAGGCCTGCAGGGCAGTGCGCATCGCGCGCAGATGCGGCTCCTGGCGCCGGGTGGCGGCCAGGCCGGCGGCCTCGGTCTCCAGGCTGATGCGCAGCTCCAGCACGGCGAGCACGTCGACCGATTCACTCAGCTCATGGGCGCTGAGCACCATGCCCGGCGTGCTGCGCGCGGGCAGCACAAAGGTACCGATGCCATGCTTGGTCTCCACCAAACCGGAGGCCTGCAGCTTGGACAGCGCCTCGCGCACCACGGTGCGGCTCACGTCATAGCTGCGCACCAGTTCGGTCTCGGTGGGCAGCTTGTCGCCCTCTTGCAGCAGGCCCTGGCGGATCTTGTTTTCAAACTCTTCCGACAGCAGATTGGCCAGGCTGCGGCTGCCTTTGGCGGCACGGCTGCCGCGCAGGCTGGCAGCGGAGTCCAGGGGCATCGATGGGGCGGTGGTGGATTCCGAGGGGCTTTTAAGCATGGCTGTGATCCGGCAGGAGAGGGGCCAGGCAGCGGCCTGCGGGGGCACGGCGGCCATGCATAGAGGCCTCCGTGCGGGATGCCATCGATGGGGATGCGGGTAATTCCGAGGGGCTTTTGGGCATAGCTGTGATCATAATTCAGCCTTGTCATCAGACAACACATGACTGATGCCTTGTTGTAACCTACTTTCCCATCATGCTCAAGCTTTTCTCGAAAACCACCGTATGTGCCGTCACCCTGCTGGCTGCTTCCCTGGCGCAAGCGCAGACCCCCAGCACCCTGGAGAAGATCAAGCAAAGCGGTGCGATCACCATCGGTGCACGCGACATGTCCGTGCCCTTCAGCTACAAGGTCAACGGCAATGCGGATCCCATCGGCATGATCAACGACATCTGCCTGAAGGTGGCCGAGGCAGCGCAAAAGGCCGCTGGCCTGCCCAAGCTTGAGATCAAGTACCTGATCACCACGCCCACCAGCCGCATTCCGCTGATCCAGAACAACACCGTTGATCTGGACTGCACGCCGGTGACGAACACCATCGCGCGCCAGGAGCAGGTCTCCTTCTCGCCCAGCTACTTCTCGGCCAACGTGACCCTGGCCGTGCGCAAGGATTCGCCGGTCAAGGGCATTGCCGATCTGCAAAACCGCAATGTGGCCACCGTCACCGGCACCACCTCGATCCAGCTGCTGCGCGCCTACAAGAAGGCCCAGGGCGTGAAGTTCAACGAGGTCTATGGCAAGGACCCGTCCGAAGCCTTTGTGATGTTCGAATCGGGCAAGGCCGATGCCTTTGTGCTCGATGACGTGCAACTGGCCAGCTTTATCGCCACCTCGCCCCAGCGCGACCAGTACGTGATCCTGAACGAGCCACTGCGCACCGAGCCCTATGGCGTGATGCTGCGCAAGGACGACCCGGCCTTCAAGAAGCTGGTCGATGACACCGTCTACGCGATGATCAAGTCCGGCGAGATGGAAGCGCTCTACCAAAAGTGGTTCATGACCACGATCCCACCGCGCAACGTGAACATCAACTTCCCGCTCAGCGATTCGACCAAGGCGCTCTACGCCAACCCCAATGACAAGGGCATCTAAGAGAAACTGAGCGATTGCGAATTTATGTTGAAGCTAAGTCAAAAAGTCGAGAGCCTGCCATCGTCGCCCAGCATGGCGATTTCCTCGCAGGCCAAGAAGATGAAGTCCGAAGGCATCGATGTCATCGACCTGAGCATTGGTGAGCCCGATTTCAATACGCCCGAGCACATCATCGATGCGGCGATGGCGGCGGCCAAGGCCGGGGCCACCAAGTACACCGTGCCCGCCGGCAACGAGAGTCTGCGCAAGGCGGTTGCGCAGAAGTTCAAGCAGGACAATGCCCTCGACTACACCGTGGCCGAGATCACCACCGGCGTCGGCGCCAAGCAGCTGATCTTCAATGCCTTCATGGCCACCCTGGAGAGCGGTGACGAGGTCGTGGTGCCCACGCCTTGCTGGGTGTCCTATGGCGACATCGTGGCGCTGCACGGCGGCGTGCCGGTCTATGTGCCCTGCTCCGAGGCAGTCGGCTTCAAGCTCACGCCCGAGGCCCTGCGCCAGAGCATCACGGCCAGGACGCGCTGGTTGATCATCAACAGCCCTGGCAACCCTACCGGCGCGGTCTACAGCCGTGCCGAGCTGGAGGCGCTGGGTGAGGTGCTCAAGGACTTCCCCGAGGTGCTGGTCATGTCCGATGAGATCTACGAGCACATCATCCTGACCGGTGTGCCCTTTGTCTCGTTCGCCCAGGCCTGTCCTTATCTGAAGGACCGCATGCTGATCATCAACGGCGTCTCCAAGTCCTACGCAATGACCGGCTGGCGCATTGGCTATGCGGCAGGCCCCGAGAAGCTGATCGGCGGCATGAACAAGCTCGAATCGCAAAGCTGCACCAGCGCCACCTCGGTGGCGCAGGCCGCTGCGCAAGCGGCCCTGCTGGGCGACCAGGACTGCGTGCGCCAGGCGCGCCAGACCTTTGTCGACCGGCTGGAGACCATCCGCAGCGAGCTGGCCATCGTGCCCGAGCTGACCCTGTCGTCGGTGCCCGATGGCGCCTTCTACCTGTTCCTCGGCTGCCAGAGCCTGATCGGCCGCCGCACGGCCGACGGCAAGGTGCTGGACAGCGATGCTGCCGTGTCGGGCTTCCTGCTCAACGCCGCCAAGGTGGCGACCGTGCCGGGCGCTGCCTTTGGCATGTCGCCTTATATCCGTCTGTCGTTCGCCACCGACCCCGCGCTGGTGGTGAAGGCGCTGAAGAACATCCGTTCTGCCATCGACGGCCTGGCACAAGGCTGAGCAACCAAGGCGCTTTTCATAAGCGCCTTTTTTTATGAAAAAGGAGCAGCAGATGCAGGCACAAACTCCCCCGCTGCAACGCTTGCTGTTAACCGGCGCGGCCGGCGGCCTGGGCCAGGTGCTGCGCCAGCGCCTGCGCGGCCTGGCGCCCGTCTTGCGCGTGTCCGATATCGCCGGCATGGGCGCGCCGCTGGATGCGCAAGAAGAAGTCGTCCCCTGCGACCTGGCCGACAAGCAGGCGGTGGATGCCATGGTGGCCGGTTGCGACGCCATCGTGCACCTGGGCGGCCTGTCGGTGGAGCGGCCTTTTGAAGAGGTGCTGGAGGCCAATATCAAAGGCATCTTCCACCTCTACGAGGCCGCGCGCCGCCATGGGGTGAAGCGCATTGTGTTTGCCAGCTCCAACCATGTGATCGGCTTTTACAAGCAGAGCGAAAAGATCGACGCCAACGCGCGCCGCCGCCCCGATGGCTATTACGGCCTGTCCAAGTCCTTTGGCGAGGACATGGCGAGTTTTTACTTTGACCGCTATGGCATCGAGACGGTGAGCATACGCATTGGCTCGTCCTTCCCCGAGCCCAAGGACCGGCGCATGATGCACAGCTGGCTGAGCTATGACGATCTGGTGCAGCTGGTGGAGAAAAGCCTGTTCACCCCCAACGTCGGCCATACCGTCGTCTACGGCGCATCGGCCAACCGCGACCTGTGGTGGGACAACCATGCGGCCGCTCACCTGGGCTTTGCGCCCAAGGACAGTTCCGAGCCCTGGCGCGCCAAGGTGGAGGCGCAACCCGCGCCCGCCGCCAACGACCCGGTCGCCGTCTACCAGGGCGGCGCCTTCACCGCCCAGGGCCCCTTTGGCGATACGCCGGAGCAGCCTGCATGACAGCCGCCGAGCTGGTCCTCGATGCCCGCAACGCCACCGGCGAAAGCCCCGTGTGGCGCGCGCAGGAGGCTGCGCTGTACTGGGCCGACATACCGAGGGGCCTGCTGCAGCGCTGGCAGCCCGGGCAAGGCGCCGCCACGCAATGGCAGCTGCCGCAGATGCTGGCCTGCATGGCCCCCTGGCAGGGCGAGCCGCAGCGCTGGATTGCCGGTTTGGAAGATGGCATTTACCAGGTGACCTTGGGCGATGGTGACCGCCATGGCGAGGCCCGTATCCAGGCGCTGGCCACCGTCGGCCACGCGATGCCCGGCATGCGCTTCAACGACGGGCGCTGTGACCGCCAGGGCCGCCTGGTGGCCGGCAGCATGCTGATGGACATGGCGGCGGCGCAGCCGGTGGGCCGGGTCTACCGCTTTGGCGCCGATGACCTGGCAGCAGGCCGCGCGCAGGATCTGCAACTGGGCCCGCTGATCACCCCCAACGGCCTGGCCTTCAGCCCCGATGGCCGCACCATGTACCTGTCGGATTCGCACCCGCGCAGCCAGCAGATCTGGGCCTTTGACTACGACACCGCCAGCGGTACCCCCCGCAACCGCCGCCTGTTTGTCGACATGACCAGCCTGCCGGGCCGGCCCGATGGCGCGGCCATCGATGCCGAGGGCTGTTACTGGATCTGCGGCAATGACGCCGGCCTGGTGCACCGCTTCCGGCCCGATGGGCAACTGGACCGCTCGCTGCCGTTGCCGGTCAAGAAGCCGGCCATGTGCGCCTTTGGCGGCCCGGGCCTGGATGTGCTCTATGTCACATCGATACGGCCAGACGGCATCGATCTGTCGGACCAACCGCTGGCCGGTGGCCTGTTTGCGCTGCGCCCAGGCGTTTCAGGAATGGAGGAGACGGAATTTCGGCCCCTGTAAACAGGCGAGGTGTGTGTGACCCAGAGATCCGGAAACCATCCGGGCATGTTCCCCAACCACAGAGATAACGAGGTAGACAAATGCGACTTTCCACTATCAGTGCAGCACTGGCTGCCGGTCTGCTGGCGCTCGGCGCGCAGGCCACCGAATTTCGTTCATCGGATATCCACCCGGACGACTACCCGACCGTGCAGGCGGTGAAGTTCATGGGCGAGCGCCTCAAGGCGTTGTCAGGCGGCAAGCACAGCATCCGCGTCTACCCGAACGGGGCGCTGGGGGGCGAGAAGGAAACCATCGAGCAGGCCAAGATTGGTGCGCTGGCGATGGTGCGGGTCAATGTCGGCGCGATGAACAATGTCTGCAACGAGACCGTGGTGCCCACGATGCCCTTCCTGTTCCGCTCGGTGGAGCATATGCACAAGGTGCTCGATGGCCCCGTGGGCGAGGAGATCCTCAAAGCCTGTGAGAAGCAGGGCTTTGTCGGCCTGGGCTTTTACGACAGTGGCGCGCGCTCGATGTTCACCGCCAAGCGGCCGGTCAAGAGCCTGGCCGACATGAAGGGCATGAAGGTGCGCGTGCAGCAGTCCGATCTGTGGGTGAGCATGCTCGAGGCCATGGGCGCCAATGCGACGCCGATGCCGATGGGCGAGGTCTACACCGGGCTGAAGACCGGCCTCATCGATGCGGCAGAAAATAACTACCCGACCTTCGAGAGCTCGCGCTCGTTCGAAGTCGCCAAGTACTTCAGCAAGACCGAGCACTCGATGGCGCCCGAGATCTTGCTGTTCTCCAAACGGACCTTTGACAGGCTCTCGCCCGAGGAGCAGGGCTGGGTGCGCCAGGCCGCCAAGGAGTCGGTGCCCTATATGCGCAAGCAGTGGGCCGAGCGCGAGGCCAAGTCGCTCGAGGTCGTGAAGGCCGGCGGCGCCGAGATCATCGAGGTGGACAAGGCCCCGTTCCAGGCGGCGATGCGGCCGGTGTATGACAAGTTCATCACCGATGCCAAGCTGAAAGACCTGGTCAAGCGCGCACAAGACACGCCTTGATCCGCCGCTGATCCAACGCCAATGCCAGTGCCCGCCGGGTGCTGGCTCCTTGCAACCATCGCCCGGGGCTGTGCGCCCCGGGCTGCTCGGGCACCACGATGTTTACCAAGATTTGCAGCGCCTTGTCGCGCTTGTGCATGTGGCTGGGTATTGCCGGCCTGATGCTGTTGATTGCTGCCGTCAGCTGGCAGGTGTTTGGCCGCTATGTGCTCAACAACACGCCGACCTGGGCCGAGAGCCTGTCGCTGTTGCTGGTGCTCTACGTGACCATGTTCGGCGTCGCCGTGGGCGTGCGCGACAGCGGCCATATCGGGCTGGAATCGCTGCTGGTGCTGGCGCCGGACTGGCTGCGCACCAAGATGGAGTTTCTGATCCATGCGCTGATTCTGCTGTTCGGCGCGGCGATGGCCTATGGCTGCGCGTCGCTGGCCGAATCGGTCTGGGACTACCGCCTGCCGACCTTGGGCGTGTCCGAAGGCTGGAAATATGTGCCCGCCATTCTTGCCGGCAGCCTGATCGTGCTGTTTTCCATTGAACACCTGATCGCACTCGCGCAAGGCCGCGAAGTGCAGCCCAACTAGGAGCGCGGCAATGACCACAGCCTTGCTGATTCTGAGCCTGAGCTTTGCCGTCCTGCTGCTGCTGGGCGTGCCGGTGGCCTTCTCCATTGGCCTGTCTGCGCTGGCCACCCTGGCCTACGAGGGGCTGCCGCTGGAGGTGGGTTTTCAACAGATGACCGCCGGCATGGGGGTGTTCTCCTTCCTGGCGATTCCGTTCTTTATCTTTGCCGGTGAGCTGATGCTGCACGGCGGCATTGCCGACCGCATCGTCAACTTTGCGCGGGCGCTGATCGGCCATGTGCGCGGCGGGCTGGGCATGTCCAATGTGGTGGCCTGCACCTTGTTTGGCGGCGTCTCGGGCTCGCCGGTGGCCGATGTCTCGGCGATGGGCGCGGTGATGATCCCGATGATGAAGAAGGAGGGCTACCACGCCGACTACGCCGTCAACGTGACCACGCACGCGGCCCTGGTGGGCGCGCTGATGCCGACCAGCCACAACATCATCATCTATGCGCTGGCAGCCAGCGGCAAGGTGTCGATTGCGGCGCTGATCCTGGCGGCCATCATCCCGGCCATCATCCTGACCCTGAGCAACCTGGGGGCGGCCTACTGGGTGGCACGCCGCCGGGGCTACCCGGCGGGCACCTTCCCCGGCTGGCAGGTCGTGGGCCGCAGCCTGGCAGCGGCGCTGCCGGGCCTGTTTGTCGTGGTGCTGATTCTGGGCGGCATTCTGTCGGGCGTGTTCACGGCCACCGAATCGGCCGTCGTGGCCGTGCTGTATGCACTGGCGCTGACGGTGTTTGTCTACCGGTCGCTCAGCTGGGCGCACTTTGTCAAGGCGGCCTCCAAGGCGGTGCGCAACACCGGCATCATCCTGCTGCTGATCGGCATCTCCAGCACCTTTGGCTACCTGATCAGTCTCTACGGCGTGGCCGAGCTCACCGGCCAGATGCTGGCCCAGGTGACCACCACGCCCTGGATGGTGTTCCTGCTGATCAACATCATCCTGTTCCTGCTCGGCACCTTCCTCGACATGGCTGCCACCATCTTGCTGTGCACGCCCATCTTCCTGCCAATTGCCCAGCACTACGGCATGAGCTCGGTGCAGTTCGGCATTGTGCTGCTGATCAACTGCGCGCTGGGCTTGAACACCCCGCCGGTGGGCACGACGCAGTTTGTCGGCTGCGCCATTGGCGGCGTGTCGGTGGGTACCGTCATGCGCACCATCTGGCCGTTCTATGGCGCGCTGATCTTTGCGCTGGGCCTGGTGACCTTTGTGCCGGCCTTCACCACCTGGCTGCCGCAGATCTTCATGACGGTGCGCTAAGCGCTCCCCGTCTCGCAGCCCCTTCACCACTTCTGCATCCTCCTGCGCTTTCACGATGAGTACCTCACACGCCATTCGCCATATCCGCATCACGCCGATCGCCTTCCGCGATCCGCCGCTGCTCAACGCTGCCGGCATCCATGAACCCTGGGCGCTGCGCTCCATCATCGAGATCGAGACCGCCTCGGGCCTGGTGGGGATCAATGAGAGCTATGGCGACCAGCCCATGCTCGATGCGCTGGCCAAGGCGGCACCGGCCTTGGTGGGGCTGTCGCCCTGGGCGCTCAACGAGATGGAGCAGCGGGTGGCCGCGCTGGTGGCGCCGCCGGTGCAGACGGCCTCGGAGTTCCTGGGCCAGCAGGTATCGCTGGCGCCGGGCACCCATGTGTCGAAAACGGTGGCCAAGGTGGTCAGCGCCTTTGAGGTGGCCATGCTCGATCTGCAAGGCCAGATGGCGAATGCGCCGGTGGTCGATCTACTGGGAGGCGCGGCGCGCAGCAGCGTGCCGTTCTCGGCCTATTTGTTCTACAAGTACGCCGAGCATGCCGGCCAGCCGTATGCACCCGATGCCTGGGGCGAGGCGCTGACACCGCAGCAGCTGGTGGCGCAGGCCCAGCGCATGATGGGCCAGTACGGCTTTCAGAGCATCAAGTTGAAGGCCGGGGCCTTGCCGCCCGATGAGGAGGCCGCCGGCATCCTGGCTTTGGCCGAGGCCTTTCCCGGCCTGCCTTTGCGCATTGATCCGAATGCCAACTGGACGGTGGAGACCAGCCTGCGCATTGTCGAGAAGCTGCGTGGTGTGCTGGAGTACTACGAAGACCCGGCGCCCGGGCTGGACGGCATGGCGGCCGTGGCGCGCGCCTGCGAGGTGCCGCTGGCCACCAATATGGTGGTGACCGATTTTGCCGAGTTCCGGCGCAATGCCGAGATGGGCTGCCCGGTGAAGATTGTGCTGAGCGACCACCACTACTGGGGCGGTCTGCGCGCGACGCAGCGCCTGTCCACCCTGTGCCGCACGTTTGACCTGGGCCTGTCGATGCACAGCAACTCGCATTTGGGCATCAGCCTGGTGGCGATGACGCATCTGTGCGCCAGCGTGCCCTTGCTCACCTATGCCTGCGACACCCACTACCCCTGGCAGGACGAGGAGGTCATCGAAGGCGGGCGCCTGCAGTTTGAAGCGGGCAGCCTGCGCGTGCCCAGTGCGCCAGGCCTGGGTGTGCGGCTGGACCGCCATGCGCTGGCGCGCCTGCATGACAACTACCTGCACTGCGGCATCCGCAACCGCGATGACCTGGGCCAGATGCGCAAGTACGACCCCAGCTTTGACGGCAGGCAGCCGCGTTTTTGAGCCCCACCGAGTTCATTGCTTTCGACGATTACAACCAAGGAGACCTCCATGCAACGCAGAACCCTGATCCAAAGCTCCCTCGCGGCCAGCGCGCTGATGCTGGGCGCCGGCCTGGCCAGCACATCCGCGCTGGCGCAAAGCAACTGGCCCACCGGCAAATCCATCACCTACCTGGTGCCGTTTCCGCCCGGTGGCAATACCGATACGCTGGCGCGTGTGGTGGCCCAGCCGCTGGGCAAGGCTCTGGGCACACCGATGGTCATCGAGAACAAGGGCGGTGCGGGCGGCAGCGTCGGTTCGGCCCTGGCGGCCCGCGCGGCGCCCGATGGCTACACCATCCTGGGCGGCACGATCAGCTCGCATGCGATCAATATCAGCCTCTACTCCAAGCTCGACTACGACCCGGTCAAGTCCTTCACGCCGGTCGCGATGCTGGGCTCGGGCCCGCTGGTGCTGGTGGTGCCCGCCTCCAGCCCCTACAAGACCCTGGCCGATGTGATGGCCGGCAGCAAGGCCAAGGCCGCCAGCGGCGGGCTGACCTCGGCATCGCCCGGTAGCGGCACCTCCAACCACATGGCGCTGGAGCTGCTGGCCTACCAGACGGGGGTCAAGTTCACCCATGTGCCCTACAAGGGCAGCGGCCCGGCAGTGCAGGATGTCATCGGCGGCCAGGTCGACATGATGTTCGACACGGCCCTGGTCGTGGGCCCGCATATCCAGGCCGGCAAGCTGCGCCCGATTGCGGTGACCAGCTCCAAGCGCCTGGAATCGCTGCCCGATGTGCCCACCATTGCCGAGGGCGGTGAAAAAGGCTTTGACATGGGCTCCTGGCAAGCGGTGTTTGCGCCTGCGGGCACGCCCAAGCCGGTGGTGGACCGCCTGCACGCCGAGATCATGAAGATCGTCGCCACGCCCGAGGTGCAGGCCCGCCTGAAGGCCTTTGGCATGCAGCCTTCGACGATGACGCCGGCCGAGCTGGCCGAGTTCCAGAAGGCCGAGGTGGCCAAATGGGCGCAGGTGATCCAGGCCGCCGGCATCAAAGCCGATTGACACAGCGCAGCCGGCCTGTCACCTTGGAGGACAGGGGCGCGGTGCAGCGGCCGCGCCCGCACCGCGCCAGAGAGTATTGGATATGACACAAGCCAGAACGACCCCCCTTTCGATTTCCATGCATGCGGCGGACAACGTCGCGATCATTGCCAATGACGGCGGTCTGCCCGCCGGCACGGTGCTGCCTTCGGGGCTGCGCCTGGCCGAGCAGGTGCCGCAGGCCCACAAGGTGGCCTTGGTGGACATTGCGCAGGGCGAGGCCGTGCGCCGCTACAACGTGGTCATCGGCTATGCGCGCCAGGCCATCGCGGCGGGCAGCTGGGTGCATGAGCGCCTGCTGCAGATGCCCGAGGCCCGCTCGCTCGAAGGCCTGCCGATCGCCACCGTGCCGGCGCCCGATCTGCCGCCGCTGGACGGCTATACCTTCGAGGGCTACCGCAATGCCGATGGCACGGTGGGCACGCGCAATATCCTGGCCATCACCACCACGGTGCAGTGCGTGGCCGGCGTGCTGGATTTTGCGGTGCGCCGCATCAAGGCCGAGCTGCTGCCGCGCTACCCGCATGTCGACGATGTCGTCGGGCTGGAGCACAGCTATGGCTGCGGCGTGGCCATTGATGCGGTGGGTGCCGAGATACCGCAGCGCACCCTGCGCAACATCAGCCACAACCCGAACTTTGGCGGCGAGGTGATGGTCGTGAGCCTGGGCTGCGAAAAGCTGCAGCCCGAGCGCCTGCTGCCGCCGGGCTCCTTCCCGATCACCGACGAGCGCGCGCCCGAACTCGATGTGGTCTGCCTGCAGGACGAGGCCCATGTGGGCTTCATGTCGATGGTGCAGTCGATCATGACCCGGGCTGAGGCGCACTTGGCAAGGCTGAACCAGCGCCGGCGCGAGACCGTGCCGGCCAGTGCCCTGGTGGTGGGCGTGCAGTGCGGCGGCAGCGATGCCTTCAGCGGCGTGACGGCCAACCCGGCCGTCGGCTTTTGCACCGATCTGCTGGTGCGCGCCGGTGCCACGGTGATGTTCAGCGAGGTGACCGAGGTGCGCGATGGCATTGACCAGCTGACCTCCCGCGCCTCCAGCCCCGAGGTGGCGCAGGCCATGATCGACGAGATGGCCTGGTACGACGCCTACCTAGACAAGGGCAAGGTGGACCGCAGCGCCAACACCACGCCGGGCAACAAGAAAGGCGGCCTGTCCAATATCGTGGAAAAGGCGATGGGCTCGATCATCAAGAGCGGCACCGCGCCGATCACCGGCGTGCTGTCACCCGGCCAACGGCTGGCCGAGCGCGGTATCCAGCGCGGCCTGGTCTATGCGGCTACGCCCGCGAGCGACTTTATCTGCGGCACCTTGCAATTGGCCGCCGGCATGAACCTGCATGTGTTCACCACCGGGCGCGGCACGCCGTATGGGCTGGCGCAGGTCCCTGTGATCAAGGTGGCCACGCGCAGCGATCTGGCACGCCGCTGGCATGACCTGATGGATGTGAACGCCGGGCGCATTGCCGATGGCGAAGCGACCATCGAGGAGATGGGCTGGGAGATGTTCCGCCTGATGCTGGAGGTGGCCAGTGGCCGCAGGAAGACCTGGGCCGAGCAATGGCAGCTGCACAATGCGCTGGTGCTGTTCAATCCCGCCCCGGTAACCTGAAGCGCGGGGCGCTGACGCGCTTACTGCTTCCACTTCTCGCGCAGCGCGGCACAGTGGTCCTCGGCCGGCAGCGCCGGGGTGCTGTGCACCCAGTCGCGGTCCGCCGCATCGGCCTGGGCCTGGTTGCCCGCTTGGCCAATCGCCACGACCGAACGGGTGCCCGCAGGCAGCCAGGTGGGGATGCCGGTGCTGCGCAGCACATGGCCGCGACCGGCGATCAGCAGCACGGTCTTGCCCGGCTGCAGCTGGGCCGTGGCGGTGCTGGCCATGCTTTCGTCCTTGGCCAGCTGGATGCGCGCCATCGGGGCCAGCTGGTGGTTGGGCAGCAGGCCGCAGTGGCCATCGGCCATCGCGTCGAGCTGGCGCTGCCATGCCGCCGCGGGCAGGTGGCTGTCCCAGCGGGTTTGCTGCATCACCTCGCGCATCTGCGCGCGTGGCAGGTTGCCGCCCAACACAGGCACCCCTGCCTGCACGGCCGCCATCACCACCGGGCCGTAGTGGCGCCAAGGCCAGCCCTTGTCATTCCAGGCCAGCGCCTGTTGCACCTGCGCGTCGCTGGCACTGGGGGCCAGGCCCTGGGTGCTGTGGCCGGCGTCGGCCATTTCCAGCACCACGGCGGCCAATTGCCGTCTTGCAGCCCAATGCGCTACCGTGGCCCGCTGCCACTGCTGGTGCGCGGCGGCATCGTGCTGCTCGCCCAGCAGCAGCACATCGGGTGCCTCGGCCAGCGACATTGTTGACCGGTCCATCGCGGCGTTGGCCGGGGCCGGGCTTTGCGGCGCCTGGCTGGCGCAACCGGCCAGCAGCGCCCAGCCCAACAGGCCGGGCAACCAGCCACCAGGGCGAATGGGTTGTATGTGCTCCATGCGCGCATGGTAGTGGCTGGCCAGCGGCCTGGGGGCTTGAAGGGTTGGCGAATGCGTACTTAGCGGCGCTGGCCGTTGGTCCAGATCGCGCCGGTGGTCAGCGCGCCGTCCATCGACACATTGACCAGGGTGGCGCCGCTCAGGTTGGCGCCGGCCAGGTTGGAGTTGTCCAGGCTGACATTGACCAGCTCGGCGCCCTGGAAGTTGGCGCCCTGCAGGTTGGAGTTGGACAGGTCCACATTGGTGAAGCTGTGGCCGGCAAAGTTGGCCTGGGGCAGGTTGGAGCCCGACATGTTGGCGTTCACATGGGCCTGGTTGCTGCCGCCGCCGCTGCGCTTTTGGCTGCGCACGGTGGTGGAGGACTTGCCCTGGCCTTCGACGACGACGGCTGCGCCGCCGGCACCACCGTGCACGGTGCTGCTGCGGCCGGGGATATTCGTCTCGGCCACGGCGCCACGGCCCGAGGCCGCATTGACGACGGCACCGTTGACGGTGACCGAGGCGCCCTGGCTGCCGCCACGCACATCGACGCCGGGGGCGGAGATGACGGCGCCTTGCGCCCAGACGCCGCCAGCGGCCAGGCCCAGGGTCAGCACGGCCAGGGCCTGCTTGATGTTGGTTTGTTGCATGCTTGTCCTTTCTTGCGCTACTCGGTGAGCGGCGCGTTGTGACTCAGGTTGGAGGGCTGCATGCCTTGGGCATGCGCGGGAGCGGGACGCTCCTCGTTCGGCACCACCTGCTCCTGCGAGAGCGGCGGTGTGTTGGTATCCGTCGCCGCATCACCATCGGCAGCGGGCGGCTCTGGCCAGGCAAAGGGCTGCTGGCTCAGCTGCGCCAGCGGGTCGGCCACGCGCTGGGGGCGATCCGGCGGCGCGCTGGGGTGCTTTTCCTCGACCTGCAGGGCGACGGCGTTGATGCGTGCGGCCAGCTCCTGCATCCAGGCTTCGTCGATCACCGGCTGCTTCTCGTTGCTGCGGCTGAAGATCAGCGCCAGAAACTCGCGCGCCTTGGGGGAGCCTGCATCGGCGGCGCGCCGGTAGTACTGGATCGCGGTGGCGAAATTGCGCTGCACGCCGCGCCCCAGGTGGTAGCGGTAGGCCAGCTCCAGCAGCGCATTGGCATTGCCTTCATCGGCGCGCGCACGCAGGCGGCCCAATTGCTCGGAGGTGCTGGCGCGCTGGTAGCTGGCGATGCGGGCCAGGTTCTGTGCTGCCGTCTGGCTGCCGCCGGCCTGCGCCTGGGCGTACAGCTCCTTGGCTTCGTTCATGCGCCCTTCGAGCTCGCGCTCGACGGCCAGGTCGTTGAGCGCCATGGCATCGCCATCGCGCGCAGCCTGTTCCAACAGCAGGCGCGACTGCTGCATGGCCCTGGGGCCGGTCACCCGGCGCTCGACCAGGGACAGCAGGTAGGTGGCTTTCGCCAGGCGCGCATCGGCCGCGCGCTGCAGCCATTGGCGGCCAGCGGGCACATCGCGCACACCGCCGGTGCCCGTACCCAGCATGTAGCCCAGCGCGGCCATCGCGCGTGCATCGCCTTGTGCTGCGGCCTGGCCCAGCCATTGGCGGGCCTGCGCACCGGCTTGGGGCAGACCGGCATTGTGGTAGTAGTACATGCCCAGCTCGAACTGGGCGCTGACCTCGCCTTCCTGCGCCTGCCTGCGCAGCGCCTGCAGGCTGGCATCACTGCGCGGGGCAGGCACGCGTATCGATGAGCCCGGCGCGGCAGGCGCTGCTGGTGCAGCGCTGCTGCTGGCGGCCGTGCCGGCATCGCCAGCACCTGCCGAGGGCAGCACAATCGCTGCCCAGCTGGCGCAGGCATGCAGCAGCAGGCTGCCGGTCAGCGCCACGAGGCCGGCACGGCGGCCGGTGGCTGCAAGGCGGCTCATGGCTTCTTGCCGCTGCGTGCGGCGGCGGGCGGGGTGGCGGCGGCAGCCACGGGGCCTTCGACTTCCCAGCGCAGCTGCGACTGGGCGATGACACCGGTCTGTGCGGCAATCTGCTGCTGCACCGCCTCGATGCTGGTCACGCCCTCGATCGGCGCGAGCTGGGCCTGGGTGAGGGCCACCGGCACGCGGCCGGTCAGTGGTTTCACCGTCTGTGCGCAGTACACCTGCTCCACACCGGGGCGGGCGGTCTCGATCAGAAAGGAGTTGGCCTGCGATACATCGGGCACCATCAGCCCGATGCGGCCCTGGGCCACCACGGCCTGCTGCTGCGGATTGGGATAGACCTGGGTGACCACCTGGGCGGCATCCTGGTAGTAGCAGTAGAGGAAGCCGGTGCGGGCGGGCGCCACGCGCAGCACCACCGAGGTGCCGATGGGCAGCTGCGATGCCAATTCCTTGTGGCCGAGCAGCGACAGGGTCAGCGCATCGCTGGTCGGCTCGTTGTCGGGCAGGCCGTGGGGGCGCGGCTTGAGTTCATCGCTTTGCGGCGAGTAGCTGGAGGCGATCTTGTCATCGGCCGACATGCCGGCATACAGGCGCAGCAGGCCCATGTAGGTCTCGAAGTTGACGGTGCCCACAGGGGTCAGGTCCAGCGAGGCCTGGTAGAGCGCCAGCGCATTGCGCAGTGCGGTGGAGTCGTTGCCATCGATGGGGCCGTTCCAGGCGCCTTCGGCCCGCAGCACGCGCTGGGCCAGGTTGATGCGGTCGGCCGGGCCCTGTTCATCAAACCAGGTGCGCATCTGGCGCTTGAACTCGGGATGGTTCTGCTCGTAGTCGATGCATTCCCAGTACGGTACCTTGGCCCATTTGCCCACCAGCTCGATGGTGGCCAGATCGACCAGCAGGCGCACCGCTGCGCCTGCGCCCTGGTTCACGTCGGCGGCGACTTCGTACTGAACGCCCAGGCGGTAGATGTGCTTGGGCAGGCCGGTGGCGCGGCCGCCGATCTCGACCGAGCGGCCACCGGTGGCGACGACCAGCTCGTTGGCCGAGTCCAGACCCGGGTAGAGCGTGCGGGAGTTCATGTCGCCCAGATGCAGATCCAGCCCCACCACGGTGCCCAGCAGATCCCAGCTGTAGCCGGTGTCGGTATTGGCGGTGGAGACCCCCAGGCTGCTGCGCTTGGAGACCACCGTCTTGTCGCCAAAGCTGATGGCGCCCGAGACATAGATCTGCGGCTTGCGCAGCTCGATCTGGCCGTTGTTGAGCAGCAGGCTGGTCATCGTCTGCACGGTGTCCTGCTTGAGCGCATCGACTTCATAGTCCACCACGCGGAAAGCCTGGCTGGTGCGCGACATGCGCGAGAGGGCGGTGATCACCATCTCCTTGGTGCCGGTGGAGAACAGGCCCGACGGGTCCGGAATGCTCTTGACCGCCACCAGCGTCGAGGGCACCTGCTCGGCCGCGAGCATGCGGTCCATGCAGGCCAGGCCCTCGCGCATCGCCGATGCGGATTTGGTCGGGGTGACCAGCGGCGCTTGTTCGGTGATGCCTTTTTCAATGATGTCCTTGCGGTCGGACAACGTGGGCTGGATGCTGCAGGCCGACAAGGCCAGCACGCAAGGGGCCACAGCCAGGCGGCGAATCGATGAAAGATGCATGGTGTTTATTCTTTATGGCGATGGTGGAGCTGCATCCGCAGCGCTGCTGCCGCTGCGGCCAGCGCCCTGCCGGGCTCCCTGGCCCGGCAGTGCATGTGCCTGAGCCCGGCGCTCCGGCGTGGCTGCCATCGTGTTTATTCGTGTTTATTTGCAGATGTTGATCACGGAGCCCCGCACGACGGTGACCTGGTCGGCGTTGCCTGCGCCATACCGGTTTCCGATCCCGGCAGTGCCTTCCTGGATCTGCGGAGCGGCACCCACATTGGTGTTGCAGTTCTTGCCCGAAGGGCCGGTGACCATTTCCCGCTCGATCGCCGATCGCGAATCCTGCTCCGTCAGGTAATTGCGGGCCATCGCGTTGCTCACCTTGTTGCGCGAGGCCGGATCGAGGCCGCTGCGGCCGGCGGGCGGTTTTTGCTGCGCCTGCGCGGCGGCGCATAACAGGGCCAGGACACAGGCCCCGACATAGCTGGCTTTCATGCGCAGTCTCCTTGAGGGACCCTCTGCACAACGTTCTGCCAGGGTGGGGACGCGGCCGCATCCATTCCCGGGGCAAAGGCTCTGCAGAGGATCTTTTTTTTGAGGGGCTGACCAGCGTATGGCTTTGGGCGCATGCGGTGGCCAGCAGGTGGGAAAGGGGATTACTTGCCGTCGTTGGACGCCAGATTTTGCTCGGCCTTGGTCATCGCGCCGATGGCCATATTGGCGACAGCACCGTTGGTGACCGAGACTTCCTGCTTGTTATTGCCGCCGATATTGACGTTGCCCTTGTTGGAGGCCAGATTCTGCTTGGCGGTGGCACCAGCGCCAATTGCCATATTGGCGACTGCGCCGTTTTTCACGGTGACCTTCTGGTCATTGTTGCCCTTGATCTTCACTTCCGCTTGCGCAGACATGGCCATAGCGGAAACCGAAACCAGAACTGCTAAAAACTTCTTCATAAAAATCTCCTCGTTACTGAAAGAATATGGTGCACTTCTTGGTATGCACCTCTGCAGTCAGCTCCCCGTGGCGGAGAAACCGAACCGTTCACCGGCGTGCGGTCGCATGGCGCCCTGCTACCGCCCGCCAATGTTCACTACGCTGCGCATGCCAGTGCCGGTGGCCTGGTTGACCACAGGCCCGCCGACCGAGACGACCTGGCTGCCGCTGCCAACGCCGCCGTTGCGCGACGCAATATTCAATTCGCTATAGGCCCCGAAACTGGCCATGTTCGCGACCACGCCATTGACCGAAGTCACCTGGTTGTTGCCGCGGATATGGGTGATGTTCTTGTTGGACGAGATATTCATCACCGCATGGGCTGCCGGGCCGGAGATATTGACGATGCCGCCATTGACCACCACCTGCTGGTTGTTCTGGGCGAATACCGAGGCGCTCAGCCCCCAGCCCACGCACAGCAGCAAATGCCGCTGCGGTGCCAGTGCGCGGACCCATGCCTGCGCAGTGCGTGTGATGGATTGATGGCCCATGGTCAGTTACTCCTTGCCGATAGACGAAAACTTGCTAAGGCGTGTTTTTAACTGCAGTCGGGCGCGCAGAAATGACGAGTTGAAACCGGGTGAATCATGAATATTTCATGACACAAGAAATATTTAGTAGCAGATGAATTTGATTTTTAGATGATGCCTATAGAAAATCAATATGGTCGTAACAACCAGATTACATATAGACTCATAGACCGAGTCGATCCTTCCAGGGTTTCTTTACAAAGATCTGCAAATTGGCAACTTGCTTTACTTTTGAGCTTTGTTTTTACGAATAAGTAAAAAAGCCTGCCCAAACCGGGCAGGCTCTGAAAAGGATTAGCTTAGGCGCTATAAAAAAAGCAGCCCCCTGGGCTGCTCCTAGTATTTACCCTGATTAGTGACCGAAGGCAGGGCACGCAGCCCTGCCCCGGCCAGGTGACCGCTCAGGCACCGGCCTTGACCTTCAGGCGCCAGGCGTGCAGCAGCGGCTCGGTGTAGCCCGAGGGTTGCTCCTTGCCCTTGAACACCAGGTCCAGTGCGGCCTGGAAGGCAGCGCCTTGGGGGTTAGCCACCAAGCTCTTGTAAGCCGCATCGCCAGCGTTCTGGCCATCGACGACCTGGGCCATGCGGGCGAAGCTGTCGCGCACCATCGCCTCGGTCACGATGCCGTGCTGCAGCCAGTTGGCGATGTGCTGGCTGGAGATGCGCAAGGTGGCGCGGTCTTCCATCAGGCCCACGTTGTGGATGTCGGGCACCTTGGAGCAGCCCACGCCCTGGTCGATCCAGCGCACCACATAGCCGAGGATGCCCTGCACGTTGTTGTCCACTTCCTGCTGCTTCTCGGCATCGCTCCAGTTCGGGTTGGCGGCCACAGGCACCTGCAGGATGGCATTGAGCAGGTTGTCGCGCTCGGCGTCGGCGCTGGTCTTTTCCAGCTCCTTTTGCACCTCGGCCACATTGACCTGGTGGTAGTGCAGTGCATGCAGGGTGGCGCCGGTGGGCGAGGGCACCCAGGCGGTGTTGGCACCGGCCTTGGGCTGGGCAATCTTCTGCTCCAGCATGGCCTTCATCAGATCAGGCATGGCCCACATGCCCTTGCCGATCTGGGCGCGGCCGCGCAGGCCCATCGTCAGGCCCACCAGCACATTGCTCTTTTCGTAGGCGGGCAGCCAGGCGCAGGTTTTCATGTCGGCCTTGCGCACCATCGGGCCGGCGTACATCGCGGTATGCATTTCGTCGCCAGTGCGGTCCAGGAAGCCGGTGTTGATGAACGCCACGCGCGCAGGCGCTGCAGCAATCGCGGCCTTCAGGTTCACCGTGGTGCGGCGCTCTTCGTCCATGATGCCCAGCTTGACGGTGTTGGCGGGCAGGCCCAGCATCTGCTCGACGCGGCCGAACAGCTCATTGGCAAAGGCTGCTTCGGCGGGGCCATGCATCTTGGGCTTGACGATGTAGACACTGCCGGTGCGGCTGTTGCGGATGCCGTGCGCACCCTTGCCCTGCAGATCGTGCATCGCAATGGCGGTGGTCACCACCGCGTCCATGATGCCTTCAGGAATCTCTTGCTTGTCTGCACCCCAGAGGATGGCCGGGTTGGTCATCAAGTGGCCGACATTGCGCAGGAACATCAGCGAGCGGCCATGGAGCTTGAGGCTGTCGCCGTTGGCCGCCTTGTATTCGCGGTCGGCGTTAAGGCCACGGGTCACCGTCTTGCCGCCCTTGTCGAAGGATTCGGTCAAGGTGCCTTTGAGAATGCCCAGCCAGTTGGCATAGCCGTTGACCTTGTCTTCCGCATCCACGGCGGCGACGGAGTCTTCCAGGTCCAGAATGGTCGACAGCGCAGCTTCGACGACCACGTCGGAGACGCCGGCGGCGTCGCTGCTGCCGATGGGGGTGGCCTTGTTGATGATGATGTCGATATGCAGGCCATGGTTCTTCAACAGCACCGACTGGGGCGCTGCCGCATCGCCTTGGTAGCCGACAAACTTGGCGGCATCCTGCAGGCCGGTCTTGCTGCCGTCCTTGAGAGAGACCGCCAGTTGGCCGCCTTCAACGGCGTAGCCGGTGGCATCGGCATGCGAGCCCTGGGCCAGTGGCGCGGCCTGGTCGAGGAACTGGCGCGCATAGGCGACGACCTTGGCGCCGCGCACAGGGTTGTAGCCCTTGCCCTTTTCTGCGCCACCGTCTTCGCTGATCACATCGGTGCCATAGAGCGCGTCGTACAGCGAGCCCCAGCGGGCGTTGGCTGCATTGAGCGCGTAGCGGGCATTGAGAATGGGCACCACCAGCTGGGGGCCGGCTTGCACGGCCAGCTCGGAGTCCACGTTCTCGGTGCTGGCCTTCACGTCCTGGGGCTGTTCGACCAGGTAGCCGATCTGGGTCAGAAACTGGCGGTAGGCCGGCATGTCGGTGATCGGGCCGGGGTGGGCCTTGTGCCAGTGGTTTAGCTCGGTCTGCAGGCGGTCACGCTCGGCCAGCAGCGCAGCGTTCTTGGGCGCCAGGTCGGAGACGATGGCATCGAAACCTTGCCAGAACGCAGCGGGCTCCACGCCGGTGCCTGGCAGCACCTGGGTGTTCACAAAGTCATACAGAGTCTGGGCCACTTGCAGGCCGTGGACGGTGGTGCGTTCAGTCATGGTGTCTACCTTTCAATACATATCAACTGCGGTCGCCCCAGGAGCGCAAGGCCCTCGGGCAGCATCAGCACACTTTATTCCATACCCCATAGCGCAATCAATCCATTAAAAACACTTTGATATATGACTTTTTTGGATGTAATCGAACACTGCTACCGCCGTGTCCGGCCCAAGGCTTTGATGGATTGCATGAAATGATCTGCTTTATTTATGTCTCAGATGGTGTGGGCGGGGCTTGGGGTGGTCTGCGCGGGCGGGCATCCTGGCGCTCAGCGTCCATTAGCACAGTTGTTGCCGAAAAGTAGCAGGCCGTCAGAAAATGCGCCCAAAGATTGATACACGTCAGAAATGATCAGATACAATCATTTTTATCGAAAGGCGGTAATTTCCCACGCGCCTTCGTCTTTTTCAGGAGTGTGTTTCATGGCGAACTTGACCGACAGCTTGAATGATCTGATGTCTCTGGAAGGCGCGCTGTGTGCAGCCGTGGTGGACTACAACAGCGGCATGATGCTGGCGAGCGCCGGCACGGGCGTGGACATGGAGCTGGCGGCTGCCGGCAACACCGAAGTGGTGCGTGCCAAGATGAAGACCATCAAGGCGCTGGGCCTCAATGAGAACATTGATGACATCCTCATCACCTTGGGCAAGCAATACCACATCATTCGCCCCTGCTCGCGCCTGGCTGGCATCTTCGTGTACTACGTGCTCGACAACAAGCGCGCCAACCTGGCATTGGCACGCCGCAAGGTCACCGACGTCGAAGCCGGCATCACCATGTAATGGCGGGCTGGCGCCATTGCCAGCTCCGGGTGCCGATAAGCTTGCAGATGGCTTCCGCGGCCCTCTCCACGGGCGCGGGGCCAGCGTTGACTGCAGGCCGTCGCAAATAACACACGGTTTGTTACGAATCCTGCTTGCAGTTCCCAGGCGCTGTTTTGCGGATGGATGCAAGCCAGTCCAAGGGCTGCTGCTATCTAATTAGCACAGGCCTGCGCGGGGACTACGGCATCCGTGACAGCGGTGCACAGCAGATGATTGCTCGAATCAGAAGTGACTTATTAGAATCATCTATACCTTTATAAGGTAGCAGTGGTTGATCTAGATCACATAGATTGGAGTGGTTATGGCAAATCTGAACGACAGCTTGAACGATTTGATGTCGATGGACGGCGCCCTGTGCGCTGCTGTGGTGGACTACAGCAGCGGCATGATGCTGGGCAGCGTAGGCACTGGCGTGGACATGGAGCTGGCAGCGGCCGGCAACACCGAAGTGGTGCGCGCGAAGATGAAGACGATGAAAGCCCTGGGTCTGAACGACAACATCGACGACATCCTCATCACCCTGGGCAAGCAGTACCACATCATTCGCCCCTCTCAGCGGCTGTCCGGCATCTTCGTCTATTACGTGCTGGACAAATCCCGCTCCAACCTGGCGCTGGCGCGCCGCAAGGTGGCGGATGTGGAATCGAACATGAGCATGTGATTGCGCGTTGCCGCGATCACTGGGCGGGCCTGATGGGCCCGCTTTTTTTCGCGCGTATTCCAGCGCAACCGAAGCAGGTAGCGGTTTTGCTGCGTGTCAGGCGGACACCAGCGGCGCGCGGAACTGGTAGCCCACTTTCTGCTGTGACTGCAGCGGCACGGCCAGCGGCGTGGCCTTTTCGATGCGGCGGCGCAGGCGGTAGATCGTGGCATGCAGACTGTTGTCGGAGTCGCTCGCCGTCGGATAGCCCAGCAGCTCCCGGATCTGGTCCCGGCCGACGACGGCGCCCTGGGCCTTGAGAAAGCACTGCATCAGCATCAGGTCGGTGGGGCTCAGCTCGACGCTCTGGCCATCGGGCGTCATCAGGATGCTGCGGTGGCTGTCGAGCTTCCAGGCTGTTGCCACCTGGGCGGTGGTCATGATGCGGCGGTGTACGGCGCGCACGGCCAGCTCCACCTGCTCGAAAGTCACCGGCTTGGTCAGGTACATATCGGCGCCGGCATGGATGACTTCGCCAAACACTTCGGGGCCCAGCCGGCCCGAGACGATCAGCACACCCGCCTGGCTGCGCTTGCGCAGAATGCGCAGCAGCTCGGTGCCATTGACGCCGGGCAGCATCAAATCCAGCACATAGAAGTCGAAGCGGTAGGGCTCGATGTCGGCCAGCAGGTCGCTGCTGTCGTTGTAGACCTGCACCTGGACGCCCTGGTTGCGCAGGTGCTGGGCCAGAAATTCGCTGTATTCGGGGTCGTCGTCGACCAGGGCGAGCGTGGCGGGAAGCATGGTGTATCGGTTGAAAGAATACTGTCGGTGTAAAGGCCTGGGAAGCGAGAACCAACTTCAGCAGGGGCAGGGTGTTGCGGTCATCGCTGTGCTGGCTAGTCGTCCAGCCCTTGGGGCAACTCCATGCGCATGATGGTGCCGTTTGGCTGGCGCGGCAAGGCCTGGACGGTGCCCTGGTGCAGTTGCACCACCGAGCGCACGATGAACAGCCCCAGGCCGGCGCCGGCGCGGTGGCGATGGTCACTGCCACGCGTACCCTTTTCGAACAGGCGGGGACGCAGGCTATCGGGAATGCCCGGGCCTTCGTCGATCACCTCGATGATCAGCGCCAGCGGGTCGTCCGAATCGGCCAGGCGCAGCAGCACCGGGCTGTCTGCAGGGGCGTAGTTGAGCGCGTTGTTGAGCAGGTTGCGAATGGTCAGCCGCATCAGCGCCGGGTGCAGCTGTACGGTGCGTGCCTCGGCGTCCCAGACCACCTGGATGCGGGGACGGGCATCGGCGGCGATATCGTGCAGCACCAGGTTGACCAGGGTGGGCAGATCGGTATCGGAGGATGCGCCGGCACGCCCGCCGACGGCCAGGATGGTGCCGGCAGCCAGGGTGTTGTCCAGGGTGCCGATGACCTGCTGCAGCACATGCTCGGCGCGCAGCAGGGCCTTGGTGGCCGGCGTGGTCTGGGCCAGTTGCAGGTCGGCAATGGCGGACATGGTGGCCTGCATCGCGGCCGAGGCATTGTTCAGCGGCTGGCGGATCTCATGCGACAGCAGCTGCAGCATCTCGCTGTGCTCGGCCAGCATCGCGGTGCGCCAGTCCAGCAAGGTGCGCATTTTCAGCAACTCGCCCTTCTCTTCGCTGCGTTCGGGATTGGTGGATGACAGCGCGGCCAGCTGAGCGCGCAGCGCATCGGCCTGCGCCGCATTGGCGTATTCAGCGCTGCAGTCCTGCATCAGCATCAGCACGCCCTGGGCGCTTTTGCTGCCTGCAGACCCAGGCCAGAGGTGGGGCGAAAGACTGACACGGCGCCAGGCGAGCTGGCCATGGGCATCGGTCTTGCACGTGTCGAACTGCTGGCGCTGGCCTTGCGCGGCAGCCTGCAGGGCCTCCTGGTGCTGCAGTGCAAAGGCGGGGGGCAGCGCCTCGCCCAGCAGCTGGCCGGCGATGCCGGTGCTGGGCACGCCAAACCATTCGCACCATTGCGGCGAGGCCAGGCGCAGGCGCTGGTCGCGCCCCCAGTACGCCATCGCCACGGGGCTGCTGCCAAACAGGCGCAGCAGCTGCGCCGGGGCATACCAGAGGGTGTCGGCGCTGGACGGGGTGCTGGAAGGCGGCGTTGAAGCAAGCGGCATAGGAGCGGGGGCGCAGGAAAAGAGCGGCTGTCAATGATGTCGCAGCGGGATGTGCGCTTTCATGCGCCCGCCAGGCCGGAGCCCCGATGATAATAGGCGGTGGCCCAGCCAGCGCGTCGCTCAAGCGCGGGCCGGCAGGCTTTGCATATTTTCTGTGTTCTGGTATGGATCGCCTCAAGCAGCTCGAATCATTTGTCGCCATCGCCTCGCGCGGCAGCCTCACGGCGGCTGCCAAGGCCGAAGGCGTGGCCCCGGCCATCATGGGCCGCCGGCTCGATGCGCTGGAGGAGCGCCTGGGCGTCAAGCTGCTCGTGCGCACCACCCGCAAGCTGACCTTGACCTACGAGGGCGCGGCCTTTCTCGAAGACTGCCAGCGCCTGCTGGCCGAGCTGGCCAGTGTCGAGGCCAGCGTCAGCGCCGGCGGCATCAAGGCCACCGGGCATCTGCGCGTGACCGCGCCAGCCGGCTTTGGGCGGCGCCATGTCGCGCCGCTGCTGCCGCTCTACCATGCGCGCCATCCCGAGGTCACCATCTCGCTGAACCTGAGTGACCGGCTGGTGGACCTGGCCGGCGAGGGCTATGACTGCGCGATCCGCGTGGGCGATCTGCCCGACTCGTCGCTGGTGAGCGTGCGCGTGGCGGACAACCGGCGCCTGTGCGTGGCGACCCCTGAGTACCTGCGCCGCCGTGGCATTCCCCGCCACCCCAGCGAACTGAACCAGCATGACTGCCTGACCCTGTCGAGCGAGGCCTCGCAGACGCGGGGATGGGCTTTTCGCATGCCGGCTGCGGCGGGCGGCAGCGAGGTGGTCTACCTCAAGCCCGGCGGGCCGCTCGATTGCTCGGACGGCCAGGTGTTGCATGACTGGTGCCAGCAAGGCTGGGGCATTGCCTGGCGCAGTACCTGGGAGGTCGAGGCGGAGATCGCCGCCGGCCGCCTGGTGGAGGTGCTGGAGGACTTTGCCGCACCTCCGAATGGCATTTATGTGATGTTCCAGCAGCGCAAGCACCTGCCGCTGCGGGTGCGCTTATGGATCGATTTCGTCAAGCAGCACTACGAACGTGCCGATTTTTGGAAGAAGATGGAGTAACACGATGACTTTGGAAGCTGTTCTGGCCTGTCTGCACCTGCTGGCCTTGTTGACCATGGTGGTTTTTCTCTCCAGCGAGGCGGCGCTGTGCCGGGGTGAGTGGATGAATGCGGCCGTCGTGCAGCGCCTGGCGCGCCTCGATCTGGTCTACGCCTTTGCCGCGCTGGCGGTGCTGGCCACCGGCCTGCTGCGCCTGTTTCTGGGGGCCAAGGGGGTGACCTGGTATGTCAGCCAGCCGCTGTTCCACCTGAAGATGACCCTGGTCGTCGTCGGCGTGGTGCTGTCGTTCAAGCCGACAGCCGTGTTCCGCCGCTGGTTACGGCAATTGCGCGACAATGGCGCTTTGCCTGGGGACGCCGAGGTGCGCGCCACGCGCAAATGGGTCATGTGGCAAGCCCACCTGATTCCCGTGATCGCCGCCGTCGCCGTGTTTTATGCCCGGGGCTGGTAAACCGGCCCAGCGCTGGTAACTGCTTCGTCTAAGTTTCAAATATGTTGCAAGTCAAAAAAGATTTGCTCGCAGTGCTTGCTGCCGAGCTCGAGAAATTGTCGCCTGGCGCAGGTAGCCGCGCGGCCTTTGAAACGCCCAAGGTGGCCGCGCATGGTGACTATGCGGTGACCGCCGCGATGCAGCTGGCCAAGCCACTCAAGGCCAACCCCCGCGCACTGGGCGAGCAGCTCAAGGCCGCGCTGGAAGCCACGCCCGCGTTTGCGCAATGGGTGGATGCCATCGAGATCGCTGGCCCCGGCTTTTTGAACCTGCGCCTCAAGCCCGCTGCCAAGCAGCAGGTGGTGCAGGAGGCGCTGTCCCAGGGCGAGCGCTTTGGCATGCAGCCGCAGCGCGATGAAAAGATCATCGTCGAGTTCGTCTCGGCCAACCCCACCGGCCCGCTGCACGTGGGCCACGGCCGCCAGGCCGCACTGGGTGATGCCATCTGCAACCTCTATGCCAGCCAGGGCTGGTCCGTGCACCGCGAGTTCTACTACAACGACGCGGGTGTGCAGATCGACACCCTGACCAAGAGCACCCAGCTGCGTGCCAAGGGCTTCAAACCCGGTGACGATTGCTGGCCCACCGACAGCGACAACCCGCTGGCCAAGAACTTCTACAACGGCGACTATATCGGCGATATCGCGCAGGCCTTCCTTGCCAAGCAGACCATCAAGGCCGATGACCGCGAGTTCACCGCCAATGGCGATGTCGAAGACTACGACAACATCCGCAACTTTGCGGTCGCCTACCTGCGTAACGAGCAGGACAAGGACCTGCAGGCCTTCAACCTCAAGTTCGACGAGTACTACCTCGAATCGAGCCTGTACCAGAATGGCCATGTGGACGAGACCGTCCAGCGCCTGATCGCCAGCGGCCATACCTATGAGCAGGATGGCGCGCTGTGGCTGCGCACCACCGACTTCGGTGACGACAAGGACCGCGTGATGCGCAAGTCCGACGGCACCTACACCTACTTTCTGCCCGATGTGGCCTACCACACGCAAAAGTTCCTGCGCGGCTACGGCAAGGCCGTCAACATCCAGGGCACGGACCACCACGGCACCATTGCCCGCGTGCGTGCCGGCCTGCAGGCGGTCAACGTCGGCATCCCCCAGGGCTACCCTGACTACGTGCTGCACACGATGGTGCGCGTGGTGCGTGGCGGCGAGGAAGTCAAGATCAGCAAGCGCGCAGGCAGCTATGTGACATTGCGCGACCTGATCGAGTGGACCAGCAAGGATGCGGTGCGCTTCTTCCTGCTGTCGCGCAAGCCCGATACCGAATACACCTTCGACGTCGATCTGGCCGTGGCCCAGAACAACGACAACCCGGTGTTCTACGTGCAGTACGCCCATGCGCGCATCTGCTCAGTGCTGCGCGGCTGGCAGGAGCAGGGCGGCGCCGGCCTGCCTGCGCTGGCGGGCATCGACCTGGGCGCGCTGCAAGGCCCCCAGGCCCAGGCCTTGATGCAGATGCTGGCCCAGTATCCCGAGATGCTGACCAATGCTGCCGATGGCAATGCGCCGCATGATGTTACGTTCTACCTGCGTGACCTGGCTTCGGCCTACCACAGCTACTATGATGCAGAGCGTATCCTGGTCGACGACGAAGCCACCAAATTGGCCCGTCTGGCCTTGGTGGCAGCGGTAGCCCAAGTGCTGCGCAACGGCCTGGCCGTGCTGGGCGTCAGTGCCCCGGAACGCATGTGATTTTGCGAGAAAAGGTAATAACTGCAATGCGACGACATCAACGTGGTGGAACCATCCTGGGCCTGATCCTGGGGCTGCTGGTGGGCGTGGGCGCGGCGTTGGCCGTCGCCGTGTACGTCACCAATGTGCCGGTGCCGTTTGTCAACAAAGGTGGCGTCAAGGGCGAAGCCAAGGACAAGGCCGAGGCTCAGCGTAACCAGAACTGGGACCCGAACTCGCCGCTGTACGGCAAGAACCCTGCGCGTGCGCCGGCTGCGGTGGCACCGGCTGCGCAGGGGGTGGTGGTACCCGAGCCACCGCGCACGGTGGCCGACAACGCCACCCCGCCGGTCGAGGCCAAACCCGCCAAACCCGAAGTGGTGCTGCCGGATGCCAGCAAGCCCGCTGACAAGCCGGCAGACAAGACACAGGTGGCCAAGCTCGATCCCAAGGCCGGCCAGGGCGCCGATCCGCTGGGAGACCTGGCCAAGGCGCGCAGTGCGGATGGCACCGATGGCTTCCAATACTTCGTGCAGGCCGGTGCGTTCCGCACCCAGTCCGATGGCGATGCGCAGCGCGCCAAACTGGCAATGATGGGTTGGGAAGCCAGGGTGAGCGAGCGTGAGGTCAATGGCCGCACGGTATACCGGGTGCGCGTGGGACCCTTCAACAAGCGCGATGATGCCGATGGCCTCAAAGGCAAGCTCGATGGCGCTGGCGTCGATGCGCAGATCGTCCGCGTGCAGCGTTGAACTTTTGGCGGTGCCGGGCACTCCTAACCGCAACTTGTCACTGGAGTTAACAAAACATGAAACGTCGTGAGTTTTCCACTTTCGCGGCTTCCGCTACGGCTGCTTCCGCGCTGAGCCTGCCTTTTGCCACCGGCGCCAATGCGCAGGCCAAGTTCAAGGAAGGCAAGGACTACATCAAGCTGGCCAAGCCGGTGACCCCCGATGCACCCGCTGGCAAGGTGGAAGTGATCGAATTCTTCTGGTACAGCTGCCCCCACTGCAATGCGTTCGAGCCGCAGTTCGAAGCCTGGGCCAAGTCGGCTCCGAAGAACCTGCAGATCCGCCGCGTGCCGGTCGCCTTCAACAACACCTTTGTGCCCCAGCAGAAGATCTACTTTGCGCTGGAGTCGATGGGCCTGATCCCCGAGGTGCATGTCAAGGTGTTCCGCGCGATCCATGTCGAGCGCCAGCGCCTGAACAAGGACGAGGAAATCTTCGCCTGGATGGACAAGAACGGCGTGAACCTCGCCAAGTTCAAGGAAGCCTACAACTCGTTCAGCGTGGCAGGCCAGGTGCGCAAGGCGACCCAGCTGCAGGAGTCCTATGGCGTCGAAGGTGTGCCATCGCTGGGCGTGGCCGGCAAGTACTACACCGACGGCACCCGTGCAGGCTCGATGAACAATGTGCTGCAGGTGGTAGAGTTCCTGGCGGCACAAGGCTGAGCGGATTCCCCAACGCTTCAGACCAGGGCCCGCGCACGCGGGCTTTTTTGTGCCAAAAACGGTCCAACGCTCCAGCATGGCTACAATGGGGCAGAGCAAGATTCATGCCTTTATGAGACACCGTATTTTTACCTCTTTGTTGCTGGCAGCGGCCCTGGCCGTGCCGCTGCTGTCGCATGCCGAGCGTGCAGACCGCACCAAGCCCATGAACATCGAGGCGGACGATGGCCGCCACGATGAACTCAAGCAGACCAGCGTCTTCACGGGCAATGTGGTGGTGACCAAGGGCACCATCATCATCCGTGGCGCGCAGCTGACGGTGAGCCAGGACCGCGACGGCTTCCAGCATGGCGTGGTCACCGCTGCACCGGGCAAACTGGCGTTCTTCCGCCAAAAACGTGATTCCGCACCGGGCGCTCCCGACGAGTTCGTCGAAGGCGAAGGTGAGGTCATCACCTATAACGGCCGCGATGACACCGTGCATTTCGAGCGGCGTGGTGAGCTGCGCCGCTACCGCGAGACTACGTTGACCGACCAGGTCAGCGGCCCGCTGATCGTCTACAACAACCTGAGCGACACCTTCACCGTTTCCGGCCAGAAGGGCGCCCAGGCGGCCGATCCCAAGCCCGGCGCGCCCAAGAAGGACCGTGTCCGTGTGATCCTGACCCCCAAGACAGATGGCAAGGCGGACGACAAGGCCAGCAGTTCGGCCAAGCCCGCAGCCGACGACAAGACGCCATTGCGCCCCAGCACCCAACTGAACGACGGAGCCAAGTAACCGTGGCAGAGAATTCGTCGACCATTTCCGTCAACGCCCGGGTGGCTACCAGCGACCAGCGCAGCCAGCTCGAGGTGTTGCATCTTGAGAAATCCTACGGCAGCCGCAAGGTGGTCAAGGACGTATCGCTGTCCGTGCGCAAGGGCGAAGTGGTGGGTTTGCTCGGCCCCAACGGCGCTGGCAAGACCACCTCGTTCTACATGATCGTCGGCCTGGTCCGCAGCGATGGCGGCGACATCCGCATCGATGGGCAGTCGGTCGCCAATATGCCGATCCACCAGCGCTCGCAGCTGGGCCTGTCCTACCTGCCGCAGGAAGCCTCGATCTTCCGCAAACTCAGCGTGCAGGACAACGTACGCGCCGTGCTGGAGCTGCAAAAGGACGAGCATGGCAAGTCGCTGTCGCGCGCCGAGGTCGAGCGCCAGCTGACCGCATTGCTGCAGGAGCTGCGTGTCGAGCATCTGCGCGAGTCGCCATCGGTCGCGCTCTCTGGTGGTGAGCGCCGCCGGGTCGAAATCGCCCGCGCGCTGGCCACCCAGCCCCGTTTCATCCTGCTCGACGAACCCTTCGCCGGCATTGACCCGATCGCCGTGATCGAGATCCAGCGCATTGTGGCTTTCCTCAAGGAGCGTGGCATTGGCGTGCTGATCACTGACCACAATGTGCGTGAAACCCTGGGTATCTGTGACCACGCCTGCATCATCAGCGATGGCAAGGTGCTGGCCGCAGGGACGCCGCAAGAGATTGTGGAGAACGCAGAGGTTCGGAGGGTGTACCTGGGTGAGCATTTCCGCATGTGATACTGCACGCCCTGGCGGGCGTGCAAGCCAAGAAGCCGCCCCTCAGGTTGGGGCTGGCGGGGCTGATCCGTTGCCAGCTGCCGCAGCCGCAGCGGGGGCTCTGCGATGATTCCTTCGCTGTCACTGCGCGTATCGCAGAACCTGACCCTGACGCCTCAGCTGCAGCAGTCGATCCGCCTGCTGCAGCTGTCCACGCAGGAGCTGACGCAGGAAGTCGAGCAGATGCTCGACGAAAACCCGTTTCTGGAGCGCGAGGGCGATGATGCGCCCGAATCCGAGCCGGGCAAGGACGCCGCCGAATCTGCTGAATCTGCCGAGTCCACCGAGGCTGCAGATGCGGCCGACAAGGTTGCCGACCTCGTGACCGGCACCGACCCCGGCAACACCAGCGATTTCGAGCCGGGTGCATCGGATCTGCCGCTGGACTTTGGCGCCGGCAAGGAAACCGGCGTGGATGCCGAGGCGGCTGCGGGCGATTCGGCATCGGACTGGGAAGAGTGGGGCGGCGAGCTGCCGGCCCGTGCCAGTGCGGGCGATGACGATGACGAAACGCCGATGTCCGACCGGCGCAGCGAGCACCTGAGCCTGCAGGATGTGCTGCACCGCCAGGCGCTGTCATTGCGCCTGTGCCAGGAAGACCGGGCGGCGCTCTATTTTCTGATCGAATCGCTGAACGACGACGGCTACCTCGAAGAAACACTCGCCGAACTGGCACAAAGCTTTGGCGATGCCAGCGACCCCGAGCGCTACGAAGCACTGCTGCACCACCTGACGGTGGCGCTGCGCCTGTTGCAAAGCCTCGAACCCATCGGTGTGGGCGCACGCAACCTGTCCGAATGCATGCAGCTGCAGATCAAGGCCCAGCAGCGGCTGCTGGATGAAGAGGGCTCGGACACGCCGGAGGCCGATGCGCTGGCGCTGGAGACCGCGTTGCTGGTCTGCCAGGAATCCCTCGATCTGCTGGCGCGCCGCGATGTGCGCAAGCTGATGCAGCTGACCGGCTGCAATGAGGCGGCGGTGCGCAGCGCGCTGGGGCTGATTGCCAAACTCGAACCCCGCCCGGGCCGGCCCTATGCCGATGTGGACCGCAATGCCATCATCCCCGATGTCATCGTGCGCGCCAGCAACGAGCGCGGCCTGCCGGTGCCCGGCTTCAGCGTGCAGCTCAATGCCGAGGTGATGCCGCGCCTGCGCGTGCAGGATGTCTATGCCAATGCCTTGCGCAGCCACAAGGGCAGCGAGGGCCATGGCGCCCTGCAGCAGCGGCTGCAGGAGGCGCGCTGGTTCATCAAGAACATCCAGCAGCGCTTTGACACCATCTTGCGTGTCTCGCAGGCCATTGTGGAGCGCCAGCGCAATTTCTTTGTGCATGGCGAGCTGGCGATGCGCCCGATGGTGCTGCGCGAGATCGCCGATGAACTGGGTCTGCACGAATCCACGATCAGCCGCGTGACCACGGCCAAGTACATGGCCACGCCGCAGGGCACCTTCGAGCTCAAGTACTTCTTCGGCTCGGGCCTGGGCACCGAGACGGGCGGCAGCGCCTCCAGCACGGCGGTCAAGGCGCTGATCAAGCAGTTGCTGGACGAGGAAAGCGCGAAGAAGCCGCTGTCGGACGCAAAAATTGCCGACCTGCTGCAGGCCCAGGGCATTGAATGCGCGCGCCGTACCGTGGCCAAGTACCGCGAAGCGATGCGCATTCCGCCGGCCAGCCTGCGCAAGGCGCTGTAAACGCAGGCAGCACGGGCCCATGAAAAAACCGCAGTGGCGTTGCACACTGCGGTTTTTGCGTTGAGGCGCCGCGGTTTTACTTCGGCCACAGCCACCAGATGAACAAGGCCAGCACGGCCAGCATCAGGCCGAACTTGGTCAGCTTGTAGGCCGTCTTGTTCCAGGCCTTGAAGCGGCGGCGGTACTGGCCCATGTAGAACGAGACCTTGAAGATGCGGCTGATGAAGCCGCGCGGATCGCCTTCGTTGTTGGGCGAGCTGGCAGCAGCCACCACATGTGTGCCCAGCCAGCGGTTGAGCCACTGCGCAAAGCCATTCGTCATCGGGCGCTCGACATCGCAGAACAGCACGATGCGGTTGCCCTCGGACCGGTTCTCGGCCCAGTGCATATAGGTCTCGTCAAAGACCACGCCTTCGCCCTCGCGCCAGCTGTAGGGCGTGCCATCGACTTCGATCATGCAGCGGTCGTCATTGGGTGCCAGCACGGCCAGGTGGTAGCGCAGCGATCCGGCGTAGGGATCGCGGTGCAGGTTGAGCTTGGCGCCGGGCGGCAGCTCGGCAAACATGGCCGCCTTGATGCCGGGGATGGACTGCACCAGCGCCGTGGTCTTGGGGCAGAGCTCCATTGCCGAGGGGTGGGCCTGGCCGTACCACTTCAGGTAGAAGCGCTTCCAGCCGGTCTTGAAGAAGGAGTTGAAGCCCGCGTCGTCGTTGTTGGCCGCTGCCTTGATCTGCATCGCCTGGTGCAGGCCGATGGCCTCTTCGCGGATCTCGCGCCAGTTGGCCTGCAGCGGGGCCAGGTCGGGGAAGGTGCTGGTGGGCAGGTACGGCGTGCGCGGTACCTTGCTGAACATCAGCATGAACACATTGAACGGCGCCGTGAAGGTGGAGTGGTCAAACAGCTGGCGCAGCAGCTTGTGCCGCACCTTGCCACGCAGGTGCATGTAGAGGCCGCAGCCAAAGAAAAGCAGCACCAGGGCCAGAACGATGATTTTTGCCATAGACAGCGATTTTAGCGACTGCGCTGTGGCGGGTGTCTGCGCGAGCGCAAACCGGCGCGCTGCAAGGCCTGCGGGGCGGTCTGATGGCCTGCTGCCAGCAGGCCTATTGCAGCGGGCGCCAGGGTCGCGCGCTTACTTGGGCTGGGCCGCGAAGGCGGTTTTCAGGCGCTGCAGCATCTCGCGGTTGAGCTGGCGCTGCTGGCCGCTCCAGTGCGTCATCGCCTTGTTCAGCTCGGCCTGCAGCGCATGGGCGGTCTGCCAGTCGCCCTGGCCTGCAGCCCAGATCGCATACTCGGCCATCACATCGAAGCTGCCCGAGTGCTGGCGCGCAAAATCAAAGCTCTTGCGGGCCATCTCCTGGTCGCCCAGCTGGGCATAGGCCTTGGCCACCAGCAGGCCCACGGCCTCGGCGCGGAAATGCACATCGGCCTGCGCAATCACGCGCAGCTGCTGCAAGGCCTGCTGCGGATGGCCGGCCTGGTAGGCGGCTTGCGCAGCGCCCCAGCGGATATCGAGGTCATTGGCAAACGGGCCCTTCATGCTCGCCTCGAAGTGGCCAAAGGCCTGCTCGGCCTGGCCGGTGGCCAGCAGCGCCTGGGCCAGGCGGATCTGGTTCTGCGCGGTGGGGCTGTAGTCGTAGGCGGCCTGGGCTTCGCGCACCTCGCGGGTCGGGTCCAGCGCCTTGACGGCATTGCTCGCCAGGCTGCGGGCATGGCGCTGCAGCCGTGAATTGGGCAGGTAGATGGCGAAAAAATACACCACGCTGCCCAGGAAGGGGAAGGCCAGTAGCACAAACAGCCAGTAGTTGTTCTGGCCGCTGCGCACCGCATGGACGGCAAAAAATAGCGCAATGATGACGTGTACGCCGGCTCCGAGGTAGGGCATCCGCTTATCTTTCTTCAGGGGTCTGGGGGGAGGGCCTGGGCGCACGGGGCGGCGGCCCGCTCTGGAGTCGGACTATAGCAGCCGGCCCATCATTACTGCAGCGCTATCGAGGGCCCGGTCCCGAAAGCGGCTGGCACAGTACACATTCCCATGCGCTTGCGCAGACAATGGCGCAAGCGCGTATGCTTGCGCCCCTGCTTATGAACCAACTGCATTTGTTTTTGCCCTGCGCCGCCGGCGTCGAGGGCCTTTTGGCGGACGAAGTCCATGCCATCACCGGCGCCAGCGGCCAGGACCTGTTGGTGGCGCGCGGCGGCGTCATGCTGCGCGGCATGTGGCGCGATGCGCTGCTGCTGAACCTGCACAGCCGCCTGGCCCAGCGCGTGCTGGTGGAGCTGTCGCACAGCATGTACCGCAACGAGAACGATCTCTACCGCGCTGCCAGCGAGGTGGCCTGGGAGATCTGGTTCTCGCCCAAGGAGACCTTCAAGATCGAGGTCACCTCCCAGCACAGCCCGCTGACCAGCCTGAACTTTGCGGCGCTGCGCGTCAAGGATGCGATTGCCGACCGCTTCCGCGAGCGCCGCCACGGAGTGCGCCCCAGCGTGGAGACGCACCACCCCGATGTGCGCGTGCACCTGCACCTGACCACCGATGGCGCCACCATTTATATCGACACCTCGGGCGAGGCGCTGTTCAAGCGCGGCTGGCGCGAGGACAAGGGCGATGCCCCGCTGAAGGAAACCCTGGCTGCCGCGATGATTGCCGCCAGCGGCTGGGACCCGCATGGCGACGACCCGCAGCCGCTGTACGACCCCTGCTGCGGCAGTGGCACCGTGGTGATCGAGGCCGCCCAGATTGCGCGCAAGATCCCGGCGGGCATCCTGCGCCGCTTTGCGTTTGAAAAGCTGGTGCCTTACCAGCGCCATGTCTGGGAGGCGATGCTCGACGAGGCAGAGCGCCAGATCCTGCCCCAGAGCCCGGTGGGCATCTATGGCTCGGACATCTCCTTCCGCATGGTCGACTTTGCCCAGCGCAATGCCGAGCGTGCCGGTGTGGCCGAGACCATCGAGCTGCGCGGCGGCGATGCGCTGCAGCGCATGCCCCCGAGCGAGCAACCCGGCATGATGCTGCTCAACCCGCCGTACGGCGAGCGTATTGCCGCAGCCGGCAGTGCCGGCCGCAATGCGGCCGAGCGCATGGGCCATGTCGAGCGCGCAGGGCGCGAGACGGCGCAGACCGAGGATGGCGGCGAGTTCTTCACCCAGCTGGCCAGCCACTGGAAGAAGAACTACAGCGGCTGGAGCGCCTGGATGCTGACGCCCGACCTGAAGCTGCCCGGCAAGATGCGCCTGAAGGAATCGCGCCGCACCCCCATGTGGAACGGCCCGATCGAGTGCCGGCTGTTCCGCTTTGACATGATCAAGGGCGCGCTCAAGCCCCGGGGTGAGCAGGCTGCGCCCGGCGGCCAGCGATGAAGGTCGTGCTCAAGTGGCCTTCCTGCAATGAAGGCTACACCGGGCCCCTGCCCCGGCCCGTGGTGCTGGACACCAATGTGGTGCTCGACATGCTGATCTTCGACGATCCCCACATCCCGCCGATCCGTGCGCTGGTGGCGCAGGGCGCGCTGCGCTGGATTGCCGACCAGGCCCAGCGCATCGAGCTCGAAAGGGTGCTGCACTACAGCCAGATCGCCCCGCGCGTCAGCTACTACGGCAAAACACCCGAGGGCGTGATGGCCGCCTTCGATGCGGCCGTGCAGTATGTCGATGCCGCCCCCAAGATCCGCTTTAGCTGCACCGACCCGGACGACCAGCACTTTCTGGACCTGGCCAGCCAGCACCGCGCATTGCTGGTGAGCAAGGACAAGGCCGTGCTCAAGCAGCGCAAAAGGGTGGCCACCTACTACGGCGCCACCGTCGGCAACCTGCTGCAGATGGAGCCCGCCGAGACCGAGGCCGAATCCCTGGCCTGATCGCGCTGCCACTGTGGCGCGCTAACCACCCACAGCGCCGCGGGCGATCCAGCCGCCACCTGGCCCTGCGCAGGCCGCGCCGCTATCATGGGACCCAGTTGCGCAGGGACGGCCCTGCATGGCGCTGCATCAGCGGCGCGCACCACCGCCAGGACGGCCTGGCCATTCCAAATTTCCCTCTATCAAGGAGTTCGATATGGCCTGGGTCTATTTGCTGGTTGCCGGTGTGCTGGAAGTGGTGTGGGCGTTCACGATGAAACAGTCCCATGGCTTCACCAATATCAAATACAGCGCAATCACCCTCGTCGCAATGATTGCCAGCTTTGGCCTGCTGTCGGTCGCGATGCGCAGCCTGCCGCTGGGCACGGCCTACACCATCTGGACCGGCATTGGCGCCGTGGGTGCGTTCCTCGTCGGCATCACGGTGCTGGGCGAGGCGCTGACGCCAATGCGCGTGGTGGCGGCCTTGCTGATTGTCAGCGGTCTGGTGCTGATGAAGCTGTCTTCTTCTTAATCCTGCGGATGCCTTAGGCCTGCGAACGTGTTTGCAGGCCCTGCGACAATAGCGGGATGACCGATTCTTCTACCGCTGCAGGCACCGTGCCTCGCAAGTCCCCGTCCCGGCTTTCCACGGTTGACAAGACCCGCATCGATGACACCCGCATCAAGGTGGTGCGCCCGCTGATCACGCCCGCCTTGCTGGAGGAGTGGTTGCCCATCACCGACGAGGCCTACCAGCTGGTGGCGTCGAGCCGCGCGGCCATCTCCAGGATTCTGCATGGCCAGGACGACCGCCTGGTCGTCGTCGTGGGCCCTTGCTCGATCCACGACCATGACCTGGCGATGGACTATGCGCGCCAGCTCAAGGTGCAGGCCGAAGCATTGAAGGACGACCTGCTGGTGGTCATGCGCGTGTACTTTGAAAAGCCGCGCACGACGGTGGGCTGGAAGGGCTATATCAACGACCCGCACCTCGATGGCAGCTTTGCCGTCAATGAGGGGCTGGAGCTGGCGCGCCGCCTGCTGCTGGACATTCTGGCGCTGGGCCTGCCGGCGGGCACCGAGTTTCTGGATCTGCTGTCGCCGCAGTTCATCAGTGACCTGGTCAGCTGGGGCGCCATTGGCGCGCGCACCACCGAGAGCCAGAGCCACCGCCAGCTGGCCAGTGGCCTGTCCTGCCCGGTGGGCTTCAAGAACGGCACCGATGGTGGCGTCAAGGTGGCCAGCGACGCCATTTTGGCGGCCCAGTCCGAGCATGCCTTCATGGGCATGACCAAGATGGGCCAGAGCGCCATCTTCGAGACCCGTGGCAACCAGGACTGCCACATCATCCTGCGCGGCGGCAAGCAGCCCAACTACAGCGCGGCCGATGTGCAGGCCGCCTGCGAGGTGCTGGCCAAGGCCGGCCTGCATCAGCAGGTGATGATCGACCTGTCGCATGCCAACAGCAGCAAGCAGCACCGCCGCCAGATCGATGTGGCCGCCGATGTGGCCCAGCAGGTTGCAGCGGGCGACCGCCGCATCACCGGTGTGATGATCGAGAGCCATATCCACGAAGGCCGGCAAGACATCGTCGAAGGCCAGCCGCTGGCCTATGGGGTCTCGCTCACCGATGCCTGCATCAGCATGGAGCAGACCCTGCCGGTGCTGGCCCAGTTGGCGCAAGCGGTGCAGGCGCGCCGCGCTGCCAACAAGGGTTGAAACAGTCTGGACGGCTCAGCGCTGCGCCGCGCCCAGCATTATCACGCCCATGCCGGCCAGGCACAGCAGCACGCCGGCGATGTCCCAGCTGCTGGGGCGGATGCCATCGACCAGCCACAGCCAGGCAATCGCCGTCGTCACATAGACGCCGCCGTAAGCGGCATACACCCGGCCCGATGCGGTCGGGTGCAGGCTCAGCAGCCAGACAAAGGCCAGCAGCGCCAGCACCGCCGGCAGCAGCACCCAGGCCGGCGCCTTGTCCTTGAGCCAGAGATAGGGCAGGTAGCAGCCCACGATCTCGGCAATGGCCGTCAGCACAAACAAGGCGGTGGTCGTCAGCAGAGACATCAAGACGCTTTCGTGAAGGTGGGCAGGCGGGCGGCCAGTTCGGCATCGTGCTGCGCCAGCTGCTGCAGCTGGGCAAAGGCCGGCGCTGCAGCGGGCACGATGCGGTTGCCGCAGACCTGGGCATAGCCATCCAGAAACGGCTGCGCCATCTCGGCGTTCTGCAACCAGGTATCGGCGCAGGCCAGCAAGGCCGTGCAGGCGGCTTCCTCGCGCCCCATCTGGGCAATGGCCCAGAGGGCGGCCTGGCTTTCCACCTCGTCCAGATCGGCATGGTCCTGCACCAGCAGATCCAGGGCCTGCTGGCGCTCGGCGGCGGGCAGTTGCCGGTCCGCCAGCATTTGGCCGATGGCGGCGATCGCGGGTACGCGGGTGGGCAGACCGTGTTGGTTCAGGCTCATGGCAGGTGGGGAGTGTTGCAGATTGCCGCCATTGGGCGGCTGGGGGCACCAAGCCAAGCTGCAAGCTGCCCATATCGGACCAATCCCGATTAGAATTTCATAAATCGAGACATTGGTCTCGTAATAAGTAACTTATATACAGAAATATGAATTCTGAAGCGGATGGAAAACTGGTCAGCGCGCTGGTGCGCGGCGTCAGTATTTTGCAGTGCTTTAACAACAAGCAGCAAGAACTCAGTGGCAAAGAGCTGATGGACCTGACGGGTTTGCCCAAACCGACCTTGTTCCGCCTGACCGAAACCCTGTGCGAGCTGGGCCTGCTGCGCTATTCGGAGCGCCTGTCCAAGTACGTGCTGGGCATCGGTGTGCTCAACCTGGCGTCGCCCTTGCTGTCGCGCATGACGGTGCGTCAGTTTGCCCGCCCGCAGATGCAGGAGCTGGCCAACTACATGGGCGGCCAGATCCAGCTGGCGGTGGGTGAGGGCCGGCGCCTGGTGCTGGCCGAGCTGGCCAATGGCATGGACAACAAGGTGTTCACGCCCGAGATCGGGGTGGCCGTATCGTTGGTGCGCACCGCGACTGGCCGCGCCTACCTGCTGGGCCAAAGCGAGGCCGAGCGCCAGGCCTATCTGGACGAGCTCGATGGCCGCGCGCCCGAGCGCGCCGCGCTGCTGCGCGAGCGCCTGGACGATGCGCGCCAGGACCTGGCCTTGCACGGCTTTTGCCGCAGCCATGGCGATCTGCACCGTGAGATTCTGTCGATCGCCGTGCCGCTGTCGCAGCCCATCGATGGCGAGCGCTGGGTGTTTGGCGCCTCCGTGCCCACCTACAACCCCAAGAGCCGCGAGCTGGAGACCGACATCGGCCCGCGCCTGGTGACCCTGGTGCGCTCCCTCGAAGGGCTGATCGGCACCTCCAGCCTGTCCTGATCGGGACTGAGCTGGCTGGGCCTAACCCGGCCGGGCCTGACCTGGCCGCGTCAGGCGGCGCATCGCAAAAAACAACCACAGGAGACAAGCATGAAAGTATTGGACGGCATCAAGGTGCTGGAGATTGGCGGCCTGGGACCGGGCCCGTTCTGCGCGATGCACCTGGCCGACCTGGGCGCCGATGTGATCTCCATCGTGCGCGAGGAAAAAGGCGCGGCCCCCACCGGCAACCTGCTCAACCGGGGCAAGCGCTCGGTGTTTGCCGATCTCAAGAGCGCCGAAGGCAAGGCCCTGGTGCTGGCCCTGGTGCGCGATGCCGATGTGCTGATCGAAGGCATGCGCCCCGGCGTGATGGAGCGCCTGGGCCTGGGCCCGGCCGAGTGCCAGGCGCTGAACCCGGCCCTCGTCTACGGCCGCATGACCGGCTGGGGCCAGAGCGGCCCGTTGGCCCCGCGCGCCGGCCATGACAACAACTACGCCGCCGTCTCGGGCGCGCTCTGGGGCTGCAGCCCGGCCGATGCGCGGCCGGTGTCATCGTTTGCGATGGTGGGCGATATCGGCGGCGGCGCGCTCTACCTGATGACCGGCCTGCTCGCCGGCGTGATCCAGGCGCGCAGCAGCGGCCGGGGCTGCGTGGTGGATGCGGCCATCGTCGATGGCGCGGCCCATATGCTGAACCTGGCGCTGAGCGCCCGCCAGCGCGGCATTGTGGCCGATGTGCGCGGCCAAAGCATCCACGACAGCGCACCGTTCTACGAGACCTATGTCTGCGCCGATGGCGAGCACATCACCATCGGCAGCATCGAGCCGCAGTTCTACGCGCTGCTGCTGCAGACCCTGGGCCTGGCGGACGACCCGGATTTTGCCGCGCCCCAGTCGCAGTGGGACAAGGCGCTGTGGCCGCGCCGCCGTGCGCGCCTGCAGGCGCTGTTCATCACCGAGCCGCGCGCGCATTGGCAGCAGGTGTTCGAGGGCAGTGATGTCTGCTTTGGCGCCGTATTGAGCCCGCTGGAGGCCGCAGCGCACCCGCATATGCAGGCGCGTGGTGTCTACCACGCGCAAGGCGGCGTGTTGCAGGCCGCCCCGGCGCCGCGCTTTGACGGCCAGGCCTATGACACGCCGGCGATGTGCGCCGCAGGCGCCCATACCGAGGCCGTACTCGCGCAGGTGAACGCAGGGGATGCCAGCGCGGCTTGGCGCCGCTAGGCGTCCTGTGCGTCAGAGTGCGACAATGCGGCCCTGCCCGGGCTGCGCCTGGCCGGGCACCGACACAGGGAGTTGCCGATGGGCATTGTGGTTTTTTATCTGCGCAACAACGCCGAGGATGCCGAGGGCATGCCGCCCGATTGGCAGCCGCAGTGCCTGGCCTACAGCGACCAGCAGATGAGCGAGGCACTGGCGCAATGCCAGCGCCTGCGCGCCGATCCGCGCCATGCGCATGTGGTGATGTCGTCCGAGCTGCGCGACATGGTCGGGCAGATAGGGGTGGCTGCCGTTGAAGACGGCCGCACGCCCGATGGCGAACACTATGACTGGAGCAAGGCCGGGCGGGCCGGGATGAGCCGCCGCAACGCGATGGAGCCGCCCAAGAAACGCGGCAGCGCCAGCAACGAATAAACCGGTTTTTTCAGGTCCGCGCCGGCCACTGGAAGGGCGCAGGCTGCTTGTTCAAAAAGGCCTGCACGGCTTCGCGGTGCTGGGCCGTGCCCATCGCCAGCGCCTGGGCGTTCGCCTCTTGCTCCAGCAGCGCAGGCAAGTCGTTGGCGGCCATCGCGAGCGAGCGTTTGATCAGACTCAGCGCCACCGGCGATGCGCCGACAAAGCTGTGCGCAATCGCCTGGGCACGCGCCTGCAGCTGCTCGGGGGCGGCCAGCTCGCTGGCAATGCCCAGCTGCAAGGCCTCCTGGGCAGAGACCTCGCGGCCCGAAAGCATCAGCTCCCGCGCGCGCTGCACGCCGACGACGCGCGGCAAGGTGTAGAAAGCTGCGCAGTCGGGCACGACGCCAACGCGGATGAAGGACATCGCAAAGCGCGCCCGGTCCGAGGCGATGATGAAGTCCGCCGCCAGTGCCAGGCTGAAGCCCGCGCCATAGGCGGCGCCGTCCACCGCTGCAATCACCGGCTTGTCCAGCAGCATCAGGTCCTTGAGCCAGTGGTGCAGGCTGGACAGGCGCGCGCGCCAGCCGGCATTGTCCAGACCCGATGCCGCAATATTGCCCAGGTCCCCGCCCGAGCAGAAATGGTCGCCAACGCCGGTCAGCACCAGCGCACGCAGGCTGGCGTCGGTCTGCACCAGGCGCACCACTTCGGCCATTTCCTCGCGCATCTGCGGGTCGAAGGCATTGCGCTTGGCTGGGTAGTTGAAGCGCAAGGTGGCCACGCCGTCCTGGCGCTCAAAAATGATGCGTTCGTAGCATTGGTTCATGCGGCGCTCCTGGGGACGTAGGAGGCACGCATGTCGCGCCCGCCGCGCAGTGCAGCGCCGCCATCGACCGGGATGATGGCCCCGGTCACATAGCTGGCCAGTTCGGACGACAG
>NZ_CAXYJV010000044.1:0-174374 GCF_964277875.1 uncultured Comamonas sp. | reverse complement strand
TTGCGCCTCGCATCCCATCTCGCAAAGACACTGTCGCGGCGCGAGGAGACTTTGAACAGGTTCTTCGGTGCGGGCAATCACATCCATCGCACCACCCGGCGGAAAGGGCACCACCCATTTGATGGGCTTGGCCGGCCAGGCGGCATCGGGTTGTGCCATTGCCGCGCCTGGCAGCGCCAGCGCTGCCAGCAGCAGGGCCAAGGTTCTGCGTTGCATCGTCATCTGCATTTGCCTGTCTGCTTATCGGATGGAGGAGGGGTGCTTGGCCAAAGGCGTCACTGTTATCTGCATGTAGGGGAACAGCGGCAGCTGGCTCAGCGTGTTGTGCAGCTCGTCATTGCTGGCCACATCAAAGACGCTGTAGTTCGCATACTCGCCCACCACACGCCACAGGTGCGGCCATTGTCCGGATTCCTGCAACTGCTGCGAATAGGCTTTTTCCGCAGCCTTGATGCGCGCTGCTTCTTCAGCAGGCACGCTGGCGGGGATGTTGACGACCATATGGACAAGATAGAGCATGGGTTTTCTCCTAAGGCGGGATCAAACGGCGGGGCGCACGGCAGCAACGACGACCTGGGGTGCCTCTTGCTTGCCACGGTAGTAAAGGATGAAGAAGCCGATCGCGAGCGCCGCAACCAGGCCCGGCACGGCAAACACCAGGAAGTTCATCTGCAGCGGCAGCGCTGCGGCCATCAGCCAGCCGCCCAGCAGCGGGCCCACAATGGCGCCGGTGCGCCCCACACCCGAGGCCCAGCCCAGCCCGGTGGAGCGGATGGCCTGCGGGTAGAACTGCGCCGTGTTGGCATACAGCAGGATCTGGGTGCCGATGGTGGTGGCGCCGGCTATCGCGATCAGCAGGTACAGCACCGGCATGGGGCTGTTGAAGCCCAGCAGCGCGATGGCCACGGTGCCCAGCGCAAAGAAGGCCAGCACCACCTTGGGCAGGCTGAAGCGGTCCCCCAGCCAGCCGCCGGCAATGGCGCCGACGACGCCGCCAAAGTTCAGCATCAGCAGGAACGACAGGCTTGACCCCAGGCTGTAGCCGGCCGTCGCCATCAGCTTGGGCAACCAGGAGCCCAGTGCATAGACCATCAGCAGGCAGCAGAAGAAGGACAGCCAGATCATGAAGGTGCCCATCGCGCGGCCCTTGAGAAACAGATCGAGCATGGGCACGCCTGCGCCCTTGGCATCGGTCTGCAGCAGCTGCACCTCGCTGCCCAGGGCTGCACCGGGTGCTACCTGCGACAGCATCTGCCGCGCCTTGGCCTGCTGGCCCTGGCGCAGCAAAAAGCCTACCGACTCGGGCAGCTTCCACAAGATCAGCGGCAGCAGCACCAGCGGCAGGGCGGCGGCCAAGAACATGGACTGCCAGCCAAAGCGCGGCAGCATGTAGATGCCCAGGCCCGCGCAGAGCACGCCACCCAAGGAGTAGCCGCTGAACATCAGCGCCACCAGGGTGCTGCGGGCGCGCTTGGGCGCGTATTCGTTGATCAAGGCCACGGCATTGGGCATCAGGCCGCCGCAGCCCAGACCGGCGATAAAGCGGAAGATGCCAAACTCGGTGGGCGAGGTGGCAAAGCCGCTCATGAAGGTAGCAATGCTGAACAGCACAAAGCTGATGGCCACGCCCTTTTTGCGGCCGATGCGGTCGGCGAGCGGGCCAAAGATGAAGGCGCCAAACATCATGCCGAACAGCGCATAGCTGCCCAGGGCGCCGGCCTGCACCGGCGAGAGGCTCCACTCCTTCATCAGCACCGGCAGCACGGCGCCGTAGATGAACAGGTCATAGCCATCAAACACCAGCAGCAAGCCGCATAGCAGGGTGACCATCCAGTGGAAGCGCGTAAAGCGGGCGTTGTCTATGACCTGGTTGACGTCCAAGGTTGTCATCTCTGTCTCCTTTTATAGGGGCTGGGGGGGTCAGCCCGGTTGGGCTGCATAGGCCGGTATCACTGCAATGGCCTTGATCTCCACGATGTAGCCGGGCGCGCCGCCCAGCATGTGCGCGCCCACCGCCGTCCAGGCGGGAAGCGGGTGGTTGTGCAAAAAGCGGTTGCGCACCTGCATGAACAAGGGCAGGTCGCGCATATCGGTGTGAAAGCTGGTCAGATCGACCACATCGGCCAGGCTGGCGCCTGCGGCCTCCAGCACCCGCTGCAGGTTGGCAAAGGCCTGCATGATCTGGGCTTCGCGGTCCTCGACCAGCTGCAGGCCAAGCGTGCGGCCGATCTGGCCGGATACATAGACGGTCTGCCCGACCCGGATGGCCGGGGCATAGCCGATCTGCTCATACACCGCCTCCATGCCGGGCGGAACAATGGCTTGGCGATCAGTCATGGGGTCTCCTGGGCCCGCGCATTGCTGCAGCCTTGCAGTGCTGCGCGGGCGCGGTTTTTCTTTTTTAGCGTGGGTAGGGCGGTCGGCGGCGGGTCAGCAGCTCAGCCGTTGTCGCCACCGGCTACAGGCAGCACCGCACCGGTGATGTAGGCCGCCTCGTCGGAGGCCAGAAACAGGATCGGGCCGACCTGGTCATCGAGGCTGCCGTAGCGCTTGAAGTAGTTGGACTCGGTCACCTGCTGCACGGCCTCGCGCATCCAGGTCTGCTCCTCAGGGCTGTCGCCTGCGGCATTGCGCGGCACCCGCCGGGGCGGCGCGTTGGTGCCGCCGGGGGCCGAGGCGACGACGCGGATGTTCTGCGGTGCGTATTCCATCGCCAGCGATTGCGTCAAGGCATTGACGCCACCCTTGGCGGCCGAGTACGGCACCCGGCGAATGCCGCGCGTGGCGTTGGACGACACATTGACGATGGTGCCGCCGCCGCGTGTCAGCAGATGCGGCAGCACGGCATGGCAGGCGTACAGCGTTGGCATCAGCGAGCGGCGGATTTCTGCATCGATCTGCGCGGGCTCGAACTCGGCAAAAGGGCGCATGCGGATCGCGCCGCCCACGCCGTTGACGAGGATGTCGATGCCGCCAAACAGCTGGCTCGCCCGCGCCATGGCGGCCTGCGCGCCTTCGTAGGTTTCCAGGTCGGCCACCAGACCAGCGGCATGGGGGCTGCCCGCCTCGGCCGCCACCTCGGCGATAAAGTCGGCCCGGTCCACCAACAGCACCTGGGCGCCTTCGGCCACGGCGCGCAGCGCCACGCCCCGGCCAATGCCCTGGGCCGCGCCGGTGACCACCATCACCTTGCCGGCAAAGCGTGGGTAGCTTGCGGGATGCAGCGGCGCGTTCATGCCAGCGCCTCCGCCACGGCGGCCAGCGGTTGGGTGGGCGTGAACTTCTCGTAATGGAAGTTGGCGGGCACTATGCCTTCGGCCTTGAAGTGCTTTTGCACCGCATCGACCATGGGCGGCGGGCCGCAGAGGTAGACATCCACATTGCCGCCGTGCAGCGCCTGGGCCGGCAGGTGGTGGGTGACATAGCCCTGGCGCTCATGCCCGGTTTGCGGATCGGCCACGCAGGTGCTGAAGGTAAAGCCCGGGATCTGCAGCGCATAGGCCTGCAGGCGCTCGACCAGCACCAGGTCCGCATCGCGGGTGACGCCGTAGACCATGTGGATGGGCTGGGTGCTGCCATCGCGGGCCAGCACTTCCAGCATCGACAGGAAGGGCGCCAGGCCCGTGCCGCCCGCCAAGAACAGCAGCGGCCGCGTGACTGCACGCAGGTAGAAACTGCCCAGCGGCCCGGTCATCTGCAGCGGCTCGCCCTGGCTGGCGCCTTGGAGCCAGCTGGTCATCAGGCCGCCCGGCACCTGCTTGACCAGAAAGCTCATGCGGCCATCGCCGGGCGCGGAACTGAACGAGTAGGACCGGTGCAGGCTGCTGCCCGGCACGCTGATATTGACGTACTGCCCGGGCAGAAACGCGGGTGCGGCGTCTGCCACATCCAGCACCAGTTCATAGGCGGCATCGCCAAGGGGTTGCACGGCGCTCACCGTGGCGCTGAACTGGCCGGTGCCGGTCTTGCAGGCGGTGGAGGGTACCGGCACGGCGATCACGCAGTCGGACTGCGGCACCATCTGGCAGGTCAGCACCAGGCCCTGGCCGGCCTCGTCCTCGGTCAGCGCGTCGTCGATGTAGTCGTCGCCCAGGTCGTAGGTGCCGCTTTCGGCCTTGCACTTGCAGGTGCCGCAGACGCCGTCCGAGCAGTCCATCGGCAGGTTGATGCGGTTGCGGAAAGCGGCATCGAGCACCTTCTCGTTGGCGCCGCAGTCCACGAAGCGGGTAACCCCGTCCTCAAAATTCAGGGCAATGCGATAGCTGTTCATGCTGGTCTCCTGGCGTGTCAGATGTGGTAGACATCAATGACCTGGCGGATGTAGTCGTTCTTGAGAACGATCTTCTTGCGGGCGATCAGAAAGCTGCCGGCCACTTTGCGCAGGGTCAGAAAGACCGTGCCGAAGAAGTGATCGGTCTGCTTGTAGCGGTGGCTGAGCGTGTGAAAGTTGTAGCGCAGCTCCACCGTATCGGCGTGCTCGGCCAGCACTTCCACATTGGTGATCATGTGGTTGGTGCGCGGCTCGGGCATCGAGGCGCTGGAGCGCTCGGTCTTGATGCGGAAGACCCGGTCCTCCAGCCCATTGCGGTTGGGGTAGTAGATCAGCGAGATCTGGCTGTGCGGGTCGTCGGTGAGCTGGTCATCGTCGTCCCAGGCGGGCATCCAGTACTCGGCGTCGGGCGCGTAGAGCGCCAGCCAGGGCTCCCATTCGCGGTCGTCCAGGTAGCGGGCCTCGCGGTACAGAAAGGCGCAGATGGCGCGGTGGTCGGCTGCGTTGCTGTGGCTGTCCGTGCTCATCGCTGCACTCCTGCGCGCTCTTGCTGCACGGCCTTGCGCATGGTCTTGGCCCAATAGTCGTGCTGGCAGACAAACAGGCCTTCGTCCTCGCTGCGCTCACCGCTGAGCAAGGGGGTCATGCCCATCTTCTTCGCGTTCTCGTCGGGGCCCTCGATCCACAGCGGCGCGCCCCGGCTCATGTCGTTCCAGCGCACGGCGCTGCCGGCGTAGCCTGCCTGGCAGGCGCGGAACTCTTCCAGGTCATCGGCCGTGCCCATGCCCGAGACGTTGAAGAAATCCTCGTACTGGCGGATGCGGGTGGCGCGGTCTTGTGCGCTTTCGCCCTTGGGGCCAAAGCAGAAGATGCTGATCTCCGTCTGGTTCACGTTCAAGGGGCGGGCCACACGGATCTGGGTGCCGAACTGGTCCATCAGGAACACGTTCGGGTAGAGGCAGAGGTTGCGGGTCTGGCGCACGATAAAATCCGCGCGCTCCTGGCCCACGCGCTGGGCGAGTTCCTCGCGCTGGTTCCAGATCGGGCGCACCTCGGGGTTCAAGGTGTTGGTCCACAGCAGAATGTGGCCGTTCTCGAAGCCATAGACGCCCGCGACCGACTTGCTCCAGTTGTTGGCATCGGTGGCCTTGGTGCCTTCGGCATTGCGGCGGCTCATCGTGGCCGCATAGTTCCAGTGCACGGAGCTGACGTGGTAGCCATCGCAGCCGTTTTCCATCTGCAGCTTCCAGTTGCCGTCATAGATGTAGCTGGAGTTGCCGCGCAGCACCTCCAGGCCTTCGGGCGCCTGGTCCACGATCTGGTCGATGATGACCCGGGTCTCGCCCAGGTAGTCCTCCAGCGGCTGCACATCCGCGTTCAGGCTGCCAAACAGAAAGCCCCGGTAGTTCTGGAAGCGCGCCACCCGGGTCAGGTCGTGCGAGCCGTTCTTGTTGAAAGTGATCGGGTATTCGGTGGTCTTCTCGTCCTTGACCTTGAGCAGCTTGCCGGCGTTGCTGAAGGTCCAGCCGTGGAACGGGCAGGTGAAGCTGCCCTTGTTGCCGTGCTTTTTGCGGCACAGCATCGCTCCCTTGTGTGCGCAGGCGTTGATCACCGCATGCAGCTCGCCCTGCTTGTCGCGGGTGATGATGATGGGCTGGCGGCCGATCGACGTGGTGTAGTAGTCGTTGTTGTCGGGGATCTGGCTCTCGTGCGCCAGGTAGACCCAGTTCGACTCGAACAGGTACTTCATCTCCAGCTCGAACAGCTCGGGGTTGGTGAAGATGTCGCGGCGGCAGCGGAAAACGCCGGCTTCCTTGTCGTCTTGCAGTGCCGTCTCCAGCAGCTGTTCGACAGCGCCGAAGCGGTCGGCAGAGGCAATCGTGGTCATGGTGAGGTCTCCTGGGGGTACAGCTCCGCCTCGCTACGCAGAGTGCGGCGCGACAGGCAAGGGGCGGGAGGATGGGTCTCGGCGCTGGGGCACTGCCTGCTCGGCAGCACCCCGGCCGTGTGGCGTCAGGCGATCAGGCTGCCAGGCGCGGGCGGTCCACGATCTGGTTATCGACACCGTCCACCAGCGCGCTGAGCCGGATGTCGAAGACGATTTCTGCAAACGGGCCGCTCAGACCGTGGGCGCGGATGCTGGCCTCGTCGCTGCGCTCGGTCAGCGGCGGCACCAGACCTTCGCGGGTGGCGTAGGCAAAGTCGTCGAACACCAGCGGGTCACCATCGATGTTGATCTGCGTGGTGAGCTTGCGGTGGCCATCGGCCGTGACGAAGAGGTGGATGTGCGCCGGGCGGTTGCCGTGGCGGCCCAGCTGGTTGAGCAGGGCCTGCGTGGGGCCATCGGGCGGGCAGCCGTAGCCCATGGGCACGATGCTCTGGAATTTGTAGCGGCCTTGCGCATCGGCAATGATGGTGCGGCGCATGTTGAACGGCTTTTGCTCGCCGGTGGGATCGAAGTGCGAGTAAAAGCCCTTGGTGTTGGCATGCCAGACCTCGACCTGCGCCCCGGGCAGCGGCTGGCCATCGGCGCCGTAGACGGTGCCGTGCATGATGAGGGTATGGCCGGCGGTGTCGCTGCCGTCATCGAGGCGGCCATGGCCGTGCACCACGGGGGCGCCTGCCACGTAGAGCGGGCCTTCAATCGTGCGTGGCGTGCCGTTGGCCACGCCCAGCGCGGCGTCTTCGGCATCCATGCGCATGTCGAAGTAGCGGTCCAGCCCCAGGCCGGGCGACAGCAGACCGGCCTCGCCGCGCGCACCGAGCTGGTTCAGGTAGGCCACGCCGGCCCAGTATTCGTCGGGTGTGATATCCAGGTCCTCGATGGCCTTGAACAGGTCGGACAGGATGCGGTGGATGATCTGCTTGGTGCGCGGGTTGCCACCGTCCTGGTTGAGGCCGCTGGCCAGACGCAGAAAATCCTGCACGTCGGGGGTGTGGAAGATAGGGGCGCTCATCGTAGTCTCCTTGTCATGAATTCTTGGGGTCAATCCGTCTGTCCGTCTGTCCGTGTGTCCGTGTGTCCGTGTGTCCGTGTGTCCGTCTCGGCGGCGTCAGGCGGCGGCTGGCGCGGCGACCGGCACGGTGATGCTGCCGCGGTCCCTGCGGAAATGCCGCACGCGGTCTTCATCCAGTGTGATGCCCAGGCCCGGTGCCGTGGGTACCGTCAGGTGGAAATCCTTGTACTCCAGCGGCGTGGCCAGAATCTCTTCAGTCAGCAGCAGCGAGCCGAACAGCTCGGTGCCCCATTGCAGCGCGCGGAACGTGGAAAACGCATGGGCCGACGCGATGGTGCCCACGCCGCCTTCGAGCATGGTGCCGCCGTACAGTTCGATGCCGGCTGCATCGGCAATGGCCGCCACCTGTTGCGCCGCCTGCAGCCCGCCCGATTGCTCTGTCTTGATCGCAAACACATCGGCGCCGGCCACGCGTGCCAGTGCCAAGGCGGAGGCCGGGCCGGTCAGCGATTCATCGGCCATGATCGCAATCGGGTAGCGGCCTTTGAGGCGGGCCAGTACATCGGCGCTGGCCACCGGCTGCTCGGCCAGTTCGCAGCCGGCATCCACCAGACCGGCCAGGCCGTGGTGCGCCTCCAGCTCGCTCCAGGCCATGTTCACATCAACCCGCACCGAGGCCAGATCGCCCAGCGCCTTCTTGATGGCCGCTACGTGGGCCACATCATCGCGCACTGCCTTGCGGCCGATCTTGAGCTTGAAGATCTGGTGGCGGCGCGTCTCCAGCATGCGCTGCGCTTCTTCGATGTCGCGGCCGGTGTCGCCCGAGGCCAGCGTCCAGGCGACCGGCAGCCGGTCCCGCAGGCGGCCGCCCAGCAGCTCGGACACCGGCAGGCCGGTGCGCTGGCCCAGCGCATCGAACAGCGCCGTCTCGACCGCGCACTTGGCAAAGCGGTTGTCGCGGATGGCCTGATTCAGCCGCGCCATCAGCGCTGGCACGCGGTTGGCGTTGGCGCCCACCATCTGCGGCACAAAATAGGTATCGATGGCCAGCTTCATGCCCTCGGGCGATTCCGCGCCATAGGCCAGGCCGCCAATGGTCGTACCCTCGCCGATGCCCACCGTGCCATCGGAGCAGCGCACGCGCACCAGCATCAGGGTCTGGCCGTTCATCGTGGCCATCGACAGCTTGTGGGGGCGGATCGTGGGCAGATCGACCAGCAAGGTCTCCACCTGTTCGACGACAACGGAGCCTGCTGCCGTATATGCCGCAGGTCGGGCGCTGTCTTGGTGCTGGTGTGTGTTTTGCATAGGTGCTATTGAACGACGCAGGCCCGCACTTGATCCAACACCAAATTTGTCTTGTTTCATACCTTGCAGGTATGGTGATGGGTTTGAGTATTAAAAAACAATGACTTAAAATCGCTGCATTCCCATATCTATGGTTTTCCCTGATGGATCTGCGCCATATCCGGTATTTCGTGGCCGTGGCCACTACCCGCAACTTCACCCGCGCGGCCGAGCAAATGCATATTGCGCAGCCGCCATTCAGCCGCCAGATCCAGCAGCTGGAGGACGAGCTGGGCGTGCAACTGATCCAGCGCAATAGCCGCCCGGTGCGCCTGACCGAAGCAGGGCGCCTGTTTTATGAGCAATCGCTGCAGGTGCTGCAGCGGGTGGACCAGATGAAAAGCGCCGCCCGCCAGGTGGGGCTGAACCAGCGCCAATCGATCTCGATCGCCTATGTGGCCTCCACCTTGTACGGCGGCCTGCCGATGCTGGTGCGCATGTTCCGCAAGCGCTACCCGGATACCGACGTGCACCTGGTGGACATGGGCTCGATCCAGCAGATCCAGGAGCTGCGCTCGGGCCGCATCGACCTGGGATTTGGCCGCATCCGCACCAATGACACCTCGGTCGCGCGCACCGTGTTGCGCGAAGAAAAGCTGGTGTTGGCCATTGCGCCGGGCACCCCGCTGGCCGCCGACACCGGCCGCATCCGCCTGCCCGCGCTGGCAGGCCAGCGCCTCATCGTCTACCCCAAGGACCCGCGCCCCAGCTTTGCCGACCATGTGCTGGGCCTCCTGCATGACCAGGGCATACAACCCGCCGAGGTGCATGAGGTGCGCGAACTGCAGGCCGGCCTGGGCCTGGTCGCCGCCGAGATGGGTGTCTGCATCGTGCCTGCAGCGGCACGGCTGCGCTCGGACCTGGTCTACCGCCTGATCGACGACGAGCGCGCCACCTCACCGATCATCCTGAGCCACCGGGTCAATGACGACTCCTGGTACATCGCGGCGATCAAGGAGCTGACGGCCGAGATGTACGCGCAGAACCCGCCCTGGCTGGATTTTGAGACGAATGCGTTTCCGGCGGGGGATAGCTATGGGCTTGCTGGGAAGCGGTGAGGGGAAGTGCTGCGCTCTCTCCGTTGTTGCGGCCGTTGATTTGCTGATAGCTTGCGGCTCACCAAGCGCTCAAGCGAACCCGCCGACGGGCGGCTTAGCTTTATCATGCGGCGATGAAAATAGAAACTACGGCACACCTGCAACAGCTCATCGCTGAAGAAATTCAGTCTGCGGACGGAGACGAAGTTGTAGCTAACATTTATGAAGTCGTAGACAAAATACGGCTACTGAAGCAGCCTCGCCAAGTGATACCGATCATTTTTCGTTGGGCTGAGGAAAATCACCCATACCTTATCGATGATGAGCCATTTCGGCTTTTTATCGAGGAGCAGGATGACTATGTTCAGGCCCTTGAGGAATCCATCAGTCGCAAGCCCACGGGACTCACCACTGGGATGGCTTACCGGCGCGCAAACGGCGAGACAGATCGCTCAAAAGTAAATTATTGGATAGCAGTACTTCAGAAGGTTTTGCTGCACCCACAAGCAGACGACGTATGTAGAGAAGATGCAGGGGATTTCATTGCTATTCAAATCAAGCGGCATGTCTAAGATTGGCAGCTCTGGGCTGGTGAAGCGGCCGGCTGCTTCTGGCCCCTTACTACATTTGAAGATCGCGGGATGTTGACAGCGCAGTGTCTTCAATCTGAACCTCGGACGGGTAGTTCTCTATCACCCGAACGCATTCAACTGGGCACTCCGGATAAATCCAATGCGCCCAGCTGGCGATGATCCAATCGGTAGAAAGAGCCTGTGCATTCGGCGCCTTGGCATCTACGGGCGGCTTCACAAGAATGTGGCCGGCCTTGTAGCCTGTGGTGACGATGAATGCAAAGCCGCATGGTGATTCGTGATCGACCACCACCATAAAGTCGACGACGTTCTCATAAGGCCAAACGGCCTTGAGGCAACGAAACACCGTACCTCGATAAATGAGCTGGGACGGCCAACTCGAAAGTGGGCTCCAACTTGCCTTTGCTCCACCGATAGCAGGTCCTTTTGCGCTCATAACACTTTACTCTACACCTTCTGTCGCTGCCCGATACTGAACGGCCAATAAGCAGCAGCAAAATCCAGGGGGTCCGCAAAACGAATGTGCTGCTGCTGGCCATCGGCAGCCAATCCCTCCCTCAATGCATCGCCCGCTCAGCCAGCAGCAACAACGCGATACCGACCATCAGCGCCCCTGACACACGAGATACGACCAGTGCCGCGCCTGGGCGCGTGCCCAGCACGCGCTGCGCTGTAAAACCAACCGCTAGATACACGCCGCAGCAGCTCAGCGCATGCACGGCACCGAGCACCATGATCTGCAGTGCGACAGGCCATGCACTTTCGGCGTGCACAAACTGCGGCAGCAACGCCAGCAGCAGGAGAATAAGCTTGGGATTGAAGCCGCTGATGCCTGCGCCTTTGCATGCCCATTTCCATCCGCCTCCCACCAGCGCGGATTGCGCACTGACTGCGGCTGCAGGGCTGCGCAACATGGCCACGCCCATCCAGAGTAGATAGGCGGAGCCGGCCACTGTGAGCACCGTCAACACCACGGGGTGGCGGGCGACCAGCGCGCCAACGCCTGCGGCCACGGCCGCAGTGGCCAGCAAGGCACCACAGGCCAGACCGACGACCGCTGCGCAAGCCAGGCGGCGCCCCCGCAGGCCTGCAGAAATGACATAGGCCCAATCGGCACCCGGGGTGATCACCAACGCAAACGACACCGCCCAGAAGGCGGCTACAGCGGTCAAAGGCACAGTACTTCTCTCGTCAAGCAAAGGAGAGAAGGATAGGCAAGATGTAGCAGAATGTGCTCTCAATAAATTCCGATAAATGACAGAAAAGTGGAAGCTATTACAGAATGAATGCACTGGATCGGAAAATTCTTGCAGCGCTGGAGCTGGATGGGCGCTTGAGCCTCACCGACCTGGCCGCGCAGGTGGGGCTGAGTTTGTCCTCCTGCCACCGGCGGGTGCGCACCTTGGAGGAGGCGGGGGCCATTCGCGGCTACCGTGCCGATCTGGAACCTGCGGCACTGGGCTTGGAATTTGCGGCCATCGTGTTTGTCACGCTCAACAGCAGCAAGGTCGTGCGCGACTTTGAAAAAGCGGTCGCCGAGCTGGACAACGTGATCCAGGCCCAGCGGCTCTTTGGTGACCCAGACTATCTGCTGCAGATCGTCGTCAGGGACTTGCCTGCTTTTCAGAAGCTCTACGACGAGAAGCTGACGGCCTTGCCGGGGATGCAGCGCATGACATCGACCTTGGTCATGAAGGATGTGGTGATCAACCGACCGCTGACCTCGGCGTTGGGTTGATCGGCGCCGCCAGGCACGGCACCCAAAGCCTGGTCCACCCTCCAGATTGCAAATTCAACGCTGGCCGCGTGCTAGGCTGCACCGCGAATGGGGCGATGCGCGCCGTGCGGCCCATCTGGCGCGGGGTGTTTTTTGAGCCTGCCATTGCGCCATGGACCAGTGGCAGCGCCGGATCGGCGTGCTTGTCTGACCACTGCTGGCAAGCGGCGCGGCTGAAGGCGCGCAGACACCTTCAACAGCATGCCCTAGGCGTTTCGCTGCCGCCAAGCTGCGAACCCGATGCCAATGGTCATCAGCATCCATACCAGCTTCGCCCACTGCCCCAGCATCGGAACCGGTACCGGTACTGCGGCCGGTTGAACGGCGGTCGGCGCTACCGGGTCGACAATGGTGCCGTTCTCCTGCCAGTCGTCGTCGCCTTTCTGCCCGTCGATCACGGTGAATGTCGTGGTGTTGCCGCTCACGTTCAGGTTGCTCGGTGCGAAATAGCTGGGCGGTGCTCCAGCGCTTTCCTGCCCCCACTTGGTCAGTCCGCCGACGGGTTGCGGCCAGTCGATGCTGACCGTGACGGGGGTGGTGTCACAGCCCATCAGTTGAAATTTGAACATGCCCATGGGCAACAGCTGGCCGGCAGGCGGAGCAACTGGTGCGGCCATGAAGGCGGTGTTGGCGGCATCGACCCGGCAGGTATCACCACCACCGGTGAAATGCGCCGTGGCCTCGCCACCGGCGGCATCCGGCGAAATGGTAATGCCGCTAAAGGTGGTGATTGGAACGAACTTCGCGGTGACCTTCTGCGGGGCTTGAACATTCAACAGGTTGCAATCAGAACCGCTGCAATCCTGCGCAAAACCCGCCAACGTAAAGCCAATGGCTGGGCTGGCCGTGCAATGGGCGTCAGCGCCATGTGGCACCGGGTTGGGGCTACAAGTGACGGTGCCACCCGCCGTGGGTTGGGCCACGACGGAAATGGAATAGGCCTTGGCCTCAAAGCGGGCTGTGACCGTTTGCTGCCCTTGCGGCTCGAACACACAGACCGGCGATGCACCCGCCGTGGAACAAGCCCCATCCCACCCAACGAAGACATGGGCATCATCAGAATGGGCCGTGAGCGTCACGTTGACGGGATCGCTTTCGCTCTGAAATTCAGCGCTGCAGGGGTGGTCGGCTGTGCATTCGGCCAGTGAACCCGAGCCCGGCAGATGGGGGCTAACCGGCACACCGGTCACGACACCAGCGCCCGACACGTTGACGACCAGCGTGCGCAGACCGACACGCCGCTCCACCGCACCCACATCACAGCGCGTGCCCTGTGGCCGCGATACGCCGCGCTGGTCCATGGTCATGCCTGGTTCGCAGCCGACACCGTCGAGCAAGGGGCTATCCGGTTCGGGTACCAGCACATCGGCCATGCCGCCGTGCAACACGGACGGCTGAGATGCGAGCCGCGCAGCCGCGACAGACGTGCTGCCTCCGGCAAAACCTCGCTGGCTGCTCATCAGATTGCCCGTGCCTTGGCTTGTACTGCTTCCGTCTCGAATGGCGTCCACCACCACCTGCGCCGTGCCGCTTACCGCGCCCACTGCAGCAGAACGATGGATCTCCAACGCCGCTACGCCGCCTGTTGCACAGGGGTTGGTGCCAGCGGTGCACTGGGCATCGCCCAGGCTGTAGACGGCGGCGCCGTCGGCATCGCCCGGTGCAGGGCGCTGCGGATCCGAGCTGCGTCCAAATGGCAGGTTGGCTCCGTTGTCAGCAGGAGCGGCGCCAGCGACAACCGCGTTGTCCGACAGCGTGACATGGTCCAGCCGCAGTGTGCCTGCGTAGTTGAACAGCGCACCACCATAGCCGGCACCCCCAGCGCCGTAGCTAAAGCTTTGTCCCCCGGCTGCCTGGTTGGCATGCAGGCTCACGTTGAGCAGCGTCACCGTGCCAGCATCGTTGAAAACCGCACCGCCCATGCCGGCGCCGGCTCCTCCCTCCTTGCCTCCAACCCCTCCACCAAAACCACCGGCCTCTCCCCGGGGGTAGGTCGGTTTTGGTTCTGTATCACCCACCTTGACGATTCCATAGCCGCCGCCACCGGCACCGAAACCGCCGCCGCCGGCTGCTCCACCAAAGCCGCGGGGAACCGATGTCGCACCCCCGCCTCCAAATCCGCCCCAGTTGCTTCCGGTGCCGTAACCACCGCCACCACCAAATCCCCCTGAGGCGCCGGCGCCGTTGGACATGCAAACGGGCTTTCCGTCTGGCCCCACATAACAGGACACCTCCGCCGAGGCACCGCTGTTGGGGCCGCCGCTGAAGTGCTCGCCGGTCGCTGCATCTGCGCTGGCAGATGCGCCAACGCCTCCGCCTGCGGAGCCAACGGCATAGCTGAAGCTCCCGCTGTACCCGCCTGTGGCCTGGTTTGCGATGAAACTGCTGCGCTCTGCCACCAGCACGCCACGGCTGAAGATGGCGCCACCCGCCCCCAGTGCACCGCCACCCGCAAAGCCCCCGCCCCCCCAGGCCACACCGCCTGTCAGGGTGACGCCCCGCAAGGTCAGGCCGCTGCCAACGGAGGCATCAATGTCAAAGAGGCGAAAGCATGAACCCGCCGAGCAACCGGCATTGGCTGCGGTTGCCGACAGCACTACGCCTTGGGTAAGTCCCGCCGTGGCGTCGATGGTGATCGATTTTCCACTGATGAAGAATGCACTCGGTCCAAACTGCGTGACATGCCGCTGCGTGAACGACCCTGGCACCAGCGGCCACTGGGAAGGCGGCAGGCAAGTGGCTCCAGCTTCCTGATTGAGCTTCAGGCAATTGGTATGGCGCGTGAGCGAGATGGTCTGTCCGTCAAGTTCGGCCGCAAAAACGATCTTCTCGCCGTGGCGAGCGCTGTTGATGGCATCGCGCAACGTGCTGCAGCGGCGATCGCCACTGTCGGCACTGCACTGCGCGCGTCCCAGATCATCACCAGGGCCGATATCGCCCGCGCTGGTGACGGTAATCGTTCCAGGCTGCGCCTCTGCCACCGGCTCGAAGTTGGCCAACACGGTGCCCGAGCCCATGACGGTATCGAGCTTGCAGGCCGTGGCGGTATCGGTGCCCGCACAGATGCCGCCCCAACGGTAAAGCCGGTAGCCCGGTGCTGCCGTGGCGGCGCAAGTGGTGGACGTGCCTTGGCGCAGTGGGTTAGGCGAACAGGCCACGGCCCCGCCGTTGCCCGGCTCGGCAACGGCATTGAGAGTGATCATCAAGGCCTTGAAACTGATGTTCAAGTCGCAGTCGGCGTTGGGCATGCCCATCACATAGATCCGGTTGCCGTCGATCCGGCGCAGCGGGCAGGTGGTCGTGGCAGTGTCGAGTTGATAGCCGAGCTCCGGCTCAATATCGAACCGGGCACCACTGCCTTCACCGCCAAAGGCTACAGGCAAGCGCGACGGCACCGCTGCGCCCCCAGGACCCGTGACAACAGCATTGATATGCGCCACCCGGGAGGGGTCAGGCGAACGTACCAGCAGCACCATGCCTGAAAAGCGGGCTGGCGCCATAAAACCTGCATCATCGCTGCGAAAATCCACCAGCCAGGTGTTGTCGCCGTCAGAGAGCAAACTCGACCACACGCGACGCTGCGAGTTGAGCCAGGGCACGGTGGGAAACGCCGCTCCCGATGTAGCAGGCTCGCCAGTGGCCAGTGCATAGAGCTCATCACGGCCCGGCAAACGCCAGTCGTTGAAGCCATCACGCCCGGCTCCTGCGTTTTGCGCGTTGGCGGCGCGCACGGCATCAAAGGCCTCGCCAAGACTCCAGTCGCGCACGGTGCCGGTACAGGTATTGGCCTGCGCGTCCCAGGTCAGACCTTCGATGCAGCGTTGCCACATCAGGCCCGTGCTTCCATCGGTCACCAATGCGGGATTTTGCGGGTCAAAAACAAACGGTCCGGCAGCGTGCGCCACGGCACATGCCAGCCCCGCGCACAACACAGCCAGCCGCGCAGCGAGTGCGGTGATGAAACGAAGCAGAACAGAGTTTTTCATTGGGGGACCTCCGGCATCGGCTGCGGTTGCCACAAGGTCAGGGCGGTGTGCATGGCGCAAGATGAAGCACGGGCGTAAGAAGGTATTCAGGCCGGTAGCAATGCCACAGCTGCGCAGCTTTAGCAAAAGCTGCGGCTTATGGAGGACCTTGGTATCTGGCGCTTCGCCATTGCTGGCGCGCAAGCCATTTGACATGCTGTTCAACATCTACTCCCCCCGCTTATAAAAATGGAATGGGGCCCGGCGTGGTCGGAGCTTTTTCTTCGTCACGCCTTCTCTGCTGCTCCACCCCTCAACATGGCACCCAGACGCGACAGCGCCATTCCCAGCTGCCCCCTATTTGCACCAGCAGGGGCGGCCTCACTGCCGCAGCGCTGGAGGCCAGACGCAGGTTCTGAGTGGTTGCGCGGTGATGCTACTGAAATCATCGACGCTGCGAATCACGTAAATTAGTGAGAGAGGACGCGTCCGTCGGCTGCAGCGGTGACGTTAACGACGCTGGCGCTGTGACCTTGACCCCGTTGCAAGTGGTGGTCACCGCGCCTTCTGGTAGCGGCGCCGGGCCATCGTGCATTGCAGGAGCCTTGTGCCGAGATCTTTGGATAAGCAGAGGTGGAGGTAGTGCAGGAGGGCAGGGTGACGAGACCCTAGAGCAGGGCTGGCTTGGCAGCGGCGGCTAGGTAAGCGGTTTGCCTTTCGACGCTTGTACGATCACTCCCCCCTCAAGAGCATGTTCCGTGGCAGTGACAAGGCCCGTTAAAAAACGGATGGCTTTTTCCAAGTCATCACGCTTGACCAGATGAGGCGCGGGTGCCCCAACGGTTACTGGTTTCGAGCGATGAACCACATCTCCACGGCGGCTGATGAGATGATCCAGCGTCTTTTTTGCTAGCGCAGTATCGTAGGGAAGCCATTTCCATCCTGCGGTCACATCGGCCTGCAAGTGAGTCAGGCTTCAGTTATATCCCGCACTTCAGCCTCAGCCGGCAGCGGCACCCGCAGCTCCACCATCGTCCGCCCCCCTGGCGACCCCACCGACAGCTGCGCGCCCAGGCGCTGCGCCCGGGCCTGCATGCTGCGCAGGCCGGTGCCGTGCGTGGGGGTGTTGGCTGCCTGGGCCGCAGGCAGGCCTACGCCGTTGTCTTGCACCTGCAGCAGCAGCTGGCCGGCCTCGCGGGCCAATAGCACGTCCACGCGCCTGGCCTGGCTGTGTTTGAAGGCGTTGGTCAGGGCCTCCTGCAGAATCCGCAGCACCTCCAGGCTGGCGCTGGTGGGCAGGTGCAAGTGCTCGATATGGCTCAGCTGCCAGTGCACCTCGATGCCATGCACCTCGAAGAGCTGGCTCATGCGGTGGCGCATGGGGGCGAGCAGCTCGCCCAGCGACAGCTCGCCATAGTGCTGGGCAGAGGCCAGGTCGATGATCAGCCGCAGGTCATCGCGCATGCCTCGGAGCATGCCCAGCACCTGGTCGGGCGGTAGCGGCCCGCGTGTGCGTTCCAAGGTGGTGATATTGCCGATCAGCATGCCGCCCAGGCCATCGTGCAGGTCATGGGCGATGTTGACCCGCTCGCCCAGCCGGGCCTGCAGCAGCTCCAGCTCATGGCGGCCAGCCAGCGATTCGGTCAGCTCGGCGCGGGCCTCGGCCACATGGTGCTGCATCTCGTCGTTGAAGCTCTCGACGCGCCGGGTGTTCTGGACAAAGGTCCAGGCCAGGGTCAGCGCAATGCCCACCGTGGCCAGGGGCTCGGTGTAGGTGGCCAGGTAAAAGTTGTCGTCCACGATGCGGGTGAAGACCAGCAGGTCATGCGCCATCGCCAGGGCGCTGGCCAGTGCCGTGAGTGACAGCAGGCGCTGCGCCTGGTTGCCGTTGCGCCAGGCCAGGCCGACAAATACGCCAGCGGTGGTGAACAGCAGGGCCGACGAGGCCCAGGCCATCACGTTGCGCATGTCTCTCAGCTGCGCCTCGGGCACCAGCAAGGTGGCGGCCGACAGCACGGCAATGGCCAGCCACATGCCTGCTTCGCGCCTGGGCCAGCGGCGGCCCATGAAGCGCAGCACAAACATGGCATTGCAGCCGTGGTAGAGCACATAGGCCACCGACACCATGGCCGCATAAGTGTTGAGGTTGTGGAAGGGCCAGGGCGTAGCGCTGACAAAGTTCACGGTAAAGCCCACCCAGGCGGCCTGGCGTGCGGCGTACCAGCCATAGGCGGCCTCTTGCCGGCGCATCAGCCACAGCACCAGGAAGAAGCAGCCCAGGGTTGCCCCCACGCCCAGGTGCAGCCAGTTGAGGTTGTGCCGTACCAGGTAGCTGTGCTGCTGCGCCGTGCGCAGCAGCTCCGGTGGGCCGATCTCGACCGGGCCCAGCGCAGGCTGGTAGGCGTAGTAGCCGCTCACGCGGATCAGCAGCTCATTGCTGCCGCTGTGCAGCAGGGGCGCCGGCAGCACCAGGTAGCGTGGCGTGTTCCAGGCGCGGGTCATCGGCTCGGTGAGCTGCGGGTCGCGCTGCAACTCGACGCCGTTGACCGCAATGACCCCAGCTTGCATCAGGTAGTGGATGTAAAGGCCCTGGGTCTGCGGCTCGCCGGCAATTTCCCAGCGCAGCCGGTACCAGACTACGCCGCTGTAGCCGGGCCATTGCTGGTTCCAGTCGTTGGGCACCTTCACCGGCACCCAGCCGCTAGCGGGTGGCTGCTTGGCATCCCAGTCCGAGCGCGAAGCCTCGGCCGTGCCCGGCCAGGGTTGGGCCTGGGCCTGCGCGGGCAGCGCCAGGCACAGCGCCGCCAGGCCGATCAGTGCAGCAAGCCATGCTCGCGCGCACGCCGCAAGGCCTGCGTGCGCGAGCTTACCGCCAGTTTGTCGTAGATATGCCGGATATGGGTGTCTATGGTCCATCGGGATAGGTGCAGGCATTCGGCGATTTCGCGGTTGCTCATGCCGGCGGCGACATGGTCCAGGATCTGCCGCTCGCGCTCGGTCAGGGCCTCGCGCAGCGCGGGGTCGGGTGGCTGCGAAGGGGGGGCGGGGCGGCCGGCCGGGCGGCCCACCAGGTCGAGAATGCGCCGGGCAATGAAGGGGTCGATGGGCGCGCCTCCCTTGAGCACATTGCGCACCGACAGCGCAATCTCCAGGTCGTCGCGCTCCTTGAGCACATAGCCGTTGGCGCCTGCACGCAGCGCGCCCAGGATCATTTCCTCGGTGCTCCAGGCCGACACCACCAGAATCGGCAGCTGGGGGTTGCGCGCGCGCAGCCAGCCAATCAGGTCGATGCCATTGCCATCGGGCAGGCCCAGGTCGATCAGCGCCATTACCAGCGGCTGCAGGCCGCCGTCAGGCGCGGTCACCCATCGCTGGCATTCCGCCAGCGAGCCGGCCCCGAGCAGCTGCTCGCGCCCCACGCCCACCGAGCCCAGCACTTCGCTCAGCCGGGCCAGCATGTCCGGATCGTCATCAACCAGCAGTACGGGGAGGGGGGAAACAGCCATCGCTACATTTTGACGCAAAGCGGATGGTCTGCCATCCCGCATTTACGGTAAATGGGCGGGCTGCCGCTGCATGGTATTGCCAGAGCAGACGGAGAGGGCCAGCCGACGCCCGCTACGGCCGTTTGTTGACGGTGCATAGCTGACGCTCGCAAGGCACGCCGTCGTTGTCGCCGTCCATCTGGGTATCAGGGCAGTTCTGCAGGAAAAAGGTGGCCTCCTGGCAGGAGGTCATTTGCGAGCACCGGGTGCGGCCGTCGCACTTGAACAGCGGGTGGGCAGCGCTGGGGCGCGGGGTATCCGGCTCGGAGAGCACCGGCTCGGAATCGCCCTGCAGCGACGCCGCCTGCTGATGCGCATAGCGGCTGTACACCGCCCATGCGGCCAATGCAATCAGCAGACAGATGACGGGCCTGAACACGGTCTCCCCTTTGTTGAGTGTTAGTGAGTGTAACTACTCTAGCCCAAGTGCTGTGCACGCTGGGGGGGGGGAAGCCCTTGAACTTGGTGGGCATCCGTTGCCGGGCCTGCGGCAGCGCCATGGCTGCCGCGATCACTGGCCTTGCTTGGCGCCTCTTTTACTACCCTTACTGCGGGCCAAAAAAGCCATCAGCGCACGTTCGGCCGCATGCAATCCCGAGCTGCCCCGCAGCTTGCCGGCGTACGCGTCGCAACGGGCCCCCGCTTCGGGGCCTTCGCACACCTCCATCACCAGCGGGTGGATGTAGAACTTGCGGCAGACGGAGACCGTGTTGCCCAGGTGCTGGGCCACCTGCTTGACGATGTCGGGCGCTGTCAGCGGCGTATCACTGCTGCGCGACTGCAAGGCCAGCGACAGCGCCAGCACGCTGGCATGCCAGGTGCGAAAGTCCTTGGCGCTGAAATCTTCCCCTGCAATCTCGTGCAGGTAGGCGTTGACATGCTCGGAGCGCAGTTGCTTGCGCTGGCCGTCGTCATCGAGGTACTGGAACAGGCGCTGGCCCGGCAGATCCTGGCAGCGCCGCACGATGCGGGCCACGCGGGGGTCTTCGAGTTCCACGCGCTGCTCCACGCCGCTCTTGCCTTTGAAGGCCAGCTGTATGCGCGATGACCGCATCTTCACATGGCGGTTGCGCAGGGTCGTCAGCCCAAACGATCCGTTCTCGCGCGCATAGCTGTCGTTGCCAATACGCAGTGCGGTGGTGTCCAGCAGCCGAACCACGGCGGCCGACACCGAGGTCTGCGTGGTGTCTCCGGCTTTCAGGTCGCGCTGAATGCGCCGGCGGATCAGGCCCAGCTTGGCCGCAAAGGCCGCCATGCGGTCGAACTTGGTCTGCTTGCGCTGCTCTTGCCACAGCGGGTGGTAGCGGTACTGCTTGCGCCCCCGTGCATCGCGGCCGGTGGCCTGCAGATGGCCTTGCGGATCCGGACAGATCCAGACATCGGTGTAGGCGGGCGGTATCACCAGCTTGCGGATGCGATCGAGGTGACCGGCGTTGCGAATTACCTGACCGCGCTGGTTCTTGTAGACAAAGCCATCCCCCTGCGGGATGCGCTGCCACCCCGGAGTTGCGTCCGTCACATAGGCCAGCGGCCTGGGGAGTTTGACCATGGGTGTGCCTTTGTGCCTTCGCGGTGGGGGTGATGCGCTGAGATTAGCGGGCGCCGAGGCGCGGTGCTGTCAGAGCGCAGCTTGCGACGACGGCTCGTTTGCGCGCATTTGTGTTTCGGACGGAGCCGGGCGCTGGGCCTGCCGGTGCAGCGCTGCAGCCAGGCCGCATGCGGTGCAAGCGCCACAGGCGGGATGCACGGGTGTGTAGGCGCAGGACTGTCGTTCTTGTCGTCCAGGCCCCGGCTGATAGTTTTTGCCCCATAAATATGAATATTCAATTTTCCAAAGAAAAACAATGAAAACCAAATGTCAACGCATGCGGATGACCAGAAGGACCCGGGGGTGAGGCTGACGGCATTGAGAGAAGAGGGCGCCGAATTGCTGGCACGCAGGCCGGTGCCCGGCAGCAGCGACCATGCACGTCTGGCCTGGATCGACGCCGAGATCGCCGAGGTGACGCAGCGGCTGCCGCGCGGTGGCAGCCAGCCTGCAGCGCACGAACGGATGCCTCCAGGCTGTGCCGGCTAGAAATCCCCAGTACAGCCGTCGAGGGCTTTCGCTCAAGAGGGTGGATGCGGGCCGGGATGCGCGGCAATGCGTCTTTGAAAAGCGGCAGGCACCGTACAACGCCCCGGCGGGGAGCTTGCCGCCCTCCGGCCCCTGCAAGCGGCACATCCCGGTGGTGGCCGGGGCGCCGGGCTGCCGCTTTGCCTCGGCTCGCTGGCGCGTCCCTTCACGCCGCGCTTGCGCTCAGCAGGGCTGCCAGCAATGCCAATGCGGCATTCAGATCGTCCCAACTGGCTGCTCCCAGGCAGATGCGCAAGCCACGCGCACTGTCACTGGGTCTGAGCACCATGCTGTCGGGCGGTGTCAGTTGCACGCCCCTTGCCGCTGCTGCCGCCACCAGGGCCTGGGCAGCGTCGCGTGGCATCGGCAGCCAGACGTTGTAGGCATCCGGGTGCGCGACCAGGCCGCTCGAACCCAGCAGTGAGACGGCCAGCTGGGTGCGGCGCTGCGCCTCATGGCGCAAGTCTTGCTGGATCGACGCCACGGCGCCAGAGGCCAGCCAGTCATCGACCACGGCACAGGACAGCGCGGATGGCGCCATCGGCATCTCGGCCAGCAGCGCCTGCGCGGCGGGGCAGTGGCTTGCGGGCAAGGCCAGCATGCCGATCTGCAGCCCCGGGCCCAGCGATTTGGAGAGCCCGTTCACATGCAGGCAGATGTCGGGCGCCAGGGCCGCGATGGGCGGCAAGCCAGGAGACGAGGCTGCGTACACGCCGTCTTCAATGATCCAGGCGCCTGCCTCGCGGCAGATATCGGCAATGGCCTGCCGCCGCCCGATCCCCATCGAGGCCGTGGTCGGATTGTGGAGCGTCGGCGTCACGTACACCACGGGATTAGGATGGCGCTTGCGCCTTGCAAGCGCTTGAGCAAGTGCCTCGGGCACCATCCCTTCGGCATCGATCTCCACCCCTTGCGCCCGGTATCCCTTGCGCCGCATCAGCGCGATGGCACCGGGGTAGGTGATCCTTTCGGTCAGGATCAGGCCCTGCCGGTCACACACCAGGTCGAAAGCGAGCGCCAATGCCTGGCGGGCGCCGCTGGTCAGAAACAGATGCGCGGGTTTCACGTTCAGACCCAGCAGGCTCAGCCAGTGGGCGAGCACGCGGCGGTGTTCGTCATGGCCGCCCGCCGGTGCGTACAGATTGATGTGGTCTGCATCAATCCTGCGCGCAATCGCCACCAACGTGCGCGCCAGAAGGCGCGCGCCCAGCGCTGCCGGCGGCGCGTTGCTGGACAGATCGATATGCCGATGGCCATGGGCCTGCTGGATCGCCACGAAGGTGCCCCGTCCCTGGACGCTGCGCGTCAGGCCGCGCCGCTCCAGCAGTGCGTAGGCCTTGGTCACGCTCCCCAAGCCGATCTGCAGGGTCCTGGCGAGGTCCCGGTGGGCTGGCAGCCGATCGCCTGCGACCAGCTGCCCTTCAACAATGTCATCGGCCAAAGCCAGCGCCAGTTGTTCGGCCACGGTGGCCCCTTTGCTGGCCAGATGGGGAATCCAGAAGCCTCAACGGCGCATTTGCGCAATGGCTGTTCGGTACCGGTCTCATCGGTGACGACTACGTGGCCACCCAGGGCGCCTGCCTAGGCCGGCAAGGCCGCATTTACCTGGCCCGCGACGATGCCCAGCAGGTGTGGGTCGGCGGTCAAACCCGCACCCATGTCGTGGGCGCGTTGCGCGGCCTTTGACAGCATAGAAGGATCTCGGTCATGACAACCCGCTTGCAGAACGCATCCGTTCCCACCCTGCCCGGCGATGGCCCGGGCAGCCCGGCTTCGGCGATCCACACCTTGAGGATGCTGGTGCGCTACAAGCGTTGGGCCAATGGGCTGACATTCGACAGTGTGCGCGAGCTCCCTGAAGGGGAGGCGTTGGGCCAGCAGCCCACGCGCTTTGGCAACATGGTGCACACCTTGAACCATGTCTACGTCGTCGACGATATCTTCCGCCACCATCTGCTGGGAAAAAAGCACGGCTACACGGCGCGCAATACCGATGGCACGCCCGCCCTGGACGCTTTATGGGCGTCTGTCCAGGAGATGGATGCCTGGTATATCGATCTGGTCGATACCTGGTCGAACGACGATCTTGCGAAGGTCGTCCGTTTTGCGTTCGTCGGCGGTGGACAAGGCGCGATGACCCGCGAACAGATCGTTCTGCATGTCGTCAACCACGGCACCTACCACCGTGGCTTTGTCGGCGACATGATGTACCAGGTGCCGTTCATGCCACCGTCGAACGATCTGCCGGTCTTCCTCCGCGACCATGTCCAGGGGCGGTACTGACACCCTCAGCTGCGGCGCCTGAAGAAGCCGCCCACACCCGCCAAGCCCATCAACGAGGACAATGCCAGCAGGCCCAGGAGGCTGGTGGCAGGCACAGGCGTTGGTGCTGCCACGGGCGGCACCGTGGCTGGGGTGTCGGTATCCGTCGCCGAATCATTGGAAGGATCGGGATCGGGGTTGGTATTGATGGCGCTGGCGCTGGTGCCATCGGCCTGCACCGTGGCGGTATTGACGAGATCGCCGCTGAAACTGGCGGGTACCGACAGCGTCAAGGTGTAGGTGGCGGTGGCGTCCTTGGGCAGCGTGATGGTGTCTGCAATCCCGCCGCTGCCGCTTGCGGTACAGCTGCCGCCGGATGAGGCGGTGCATGACCAAGTGGCTGCAGTGACGCCCGCTGGCAGCGCATCGGTCACCTGGGCACCGGTCGCGGTGAAGGGGCCATTGTTGGTCACCGTGATCGTATACACCACATTGGTTCCCGGCCTGTAGGTGGTCTGGTTGTTGGTTTTGGTGATGGCCAGATCGGCCGGGAAACGGATCGGAGCGTCGGGGCAATTGGCACCGTCATTGCTTCCGGAGCCGGGCGAACCTGAAATCAGGGTCTTGGCGCCGGTCAGCAGATTGATCTGGTAAAAGCCGCTGCCGTTGTTGGCAGAGCCAAACATCCCATTGGTCGCGCCAAACTGTGCCCCGAGTACGCCGCCGGTATTATCAGCGGTGCCCAAGGCCGTTACCGTGCCGTCCCCCACGTTAATCGCGTAGAGCTGCCCGGTATCCGATACCGAATACAGCCCGCCCGAGGCGCCGCCCACCCACGCCAGGTCGGACGTGGTGAATGCGAGGCTGAGGTTGATGGCGGTGGCGGTATTTGCCGCCGTGTCGATGGCATATACCACTTGGGTATTGCCCAGGGGTTTCACGTAGTAAACCCCATTGCTGCCCACGGTACCCGAGTTATAAACCGGCGTTGCAGGCAGGCCGGTGACGGCCCCGGTATCCGTGACTACGCCGGTTGTCTGATTGATGGCCAGCAGGTGGTTGCCGTTGCTGTCCGTGCGCATCGCGTAGAGCGTGCCGTTGCTCGCCGAATAACCCAATGCGTTGTATCCCTCTGCGGCGGTCGTGCCAATATCGGTAAAGACCAGCGGATTGGCCTCGGTTGACACGCCATTGAGCTTGGTGGGGGAGCCCTGGGACAGAAACAGTTTTCCATCACAAGCGGACTGCGCCATGGCGAAGGCGGGCGCTATCAAACCAAGCGCCAAGATCATTTTCCTGGCTTTGTGGCTGCCGCGCTGTACGGCGATTGAACGAGAAATCATCGGTGTACCTACATCAGATGTGAACGGAACGGACCAGGCAAAACGCAAACCATGGTATGCGCTCGGAAATATTATCCGCACCCGCCGTGTAAATGCTTGCTTCGTGGTGGTTTCACCACAAAGTCTCGGTATTTAAAATCCAGCTTTAAGGGTTATCGAGTGGGTTGGAGAGGGGTGTCGGTGAAAAAACAAAGATATTTAATAAATAGCAAAAAATTAATAAAAAACTAGCGAGTTTTAAACAGTCATTTTGTATTTCTATAATCGTATTAAATGATTGCGTATCGCGGCTTCGGTATTTAAACTTCGGCGCATCGGTTAACTTTGAATCACGCCATGAACGCATTTTTGGATCGCTCGCTCCCATCGCCGCTCAGGATCCGCAGTCCTCTGGTGCAGTCACTGGTGCTCGTAGGGCTGTTGGGTGCCCAAAGTGCCTGGGCGGCCACCTGGAATATCAACTTCACGCCCAAGCAAACCACCGGCACGCCTTCCCAGCCGGTGTTCAGTTGGACACCGCCAGACAGCGCCACCTTATTTGGCACCACGGTGGAATGCACCGATGGCACCATCACGCCGAGCTCGGGTGTCTATGGCCTGGAAGCCGCGCCTTACCGCCGTGCGTTTGTTCAATTCAGCCAGATTTACGCGTCGCCTTCGAGCGCAGCAGTGACCGTCACGCCGGATACGCCCGGCGGAACCGCCAACTGCGCGCTGGCGCCGATCCCGACAAGTTTCAATCCCGGCTCGGGAGAAGGGCCTGCGTACGACGTCAATGCCAGCATCCGTGATGGCTGGGTGTCTGGGATCTTTGCGAATGAGGATCCAGCCGGCTGGCAGCTGGCTTATTCGGCGGGCACTAATTTCGGCTCCAACACCATCTTCTTGAACGACCCGTATACCGGCAACGGCATTGGAACCGGGCTGGAATCGGGCCCGATCACCGACAGTGCGCCGGTAACGACGAACCTGTTCATGAATGGCAAGACCACGTCTGCGACGGTCGAGTACGCGCTGACGCAGCCGCAACCGACGGACACCACCATCACGTTCACGGTGCAAGCCGATCCGCAGTCGTACGACACGGTCTATGATCCGGAGGCGCTGGGTTATCAACAGCCCGCATACACGACGCCCCAGACGATCACGGTGACGATTCCTGCGGGTGCCACCTCGGTTCAAGTGCCGATTCCCGATATCTTGCCGGGCTCGCAGGTCACCGTGACTCCGGTGAGCCATGATGGTTTCAATATCGTGAACAGCCCGGTGCTCATCAAGACCACGCCACTGCCGGTCGCCACGTCATTGGATCCTTCAACCTTGGTCAATCTGGTGCCCCCGGGTACTGCCGGTGTCTATACCCAGACCTCTGCGACCAACGCCGTTGATTTCAAGGTGGTACTGGACAAGCCGGTGGTCCAACCGCCCGATCCTGAGCCCAAACCTGCCACCCCGGTGCCGGCGCTGAATGCAGCGGGCCTGGGTCTGCTGGGGCTGTTGATGGCAGGCGCCGCCGCTCTACGCAGCCGTGCAGTGCGCAGGCGTTGAGCTTGCCATCAGCACGACGTTCACCAGCGGCAGGCGACCGCTTGCCGCTTTTTCACCCTCTGACCATGACCACCAGCCTGCTGCGCGCCAAGACACTGCTTTCGCATTGTTTGCTGATTCCTGTAGACCACATCGAAGACGACGCAGAGGTAGGCGATTTGCGCGATGTCGACAGCCTCATGTTCGAGGGCATCGTGATCGAGATTGAAAACACCATCGGCACCGAAGTGGATGTGATGGACCTGTTGCAGCTGCGAACCGTGCGCGACGTCGCCAAGCTTTTGGATGGGCAATCCCTGAGCCTGCCGGGCTGAGCGCTGCGCGGGGCCTGATGAATCCATCCGATATCTGCAATGAGCTTTACCGCCTCGCGCGTACGCAGCCAGGCGAGACTTTGCTGGACCACCACAGCGGCCGCAGGATATGGGTCGTGCAGAACCAGCAAGACGCCCAGTGGATTCTCAAAGCCCATGCGGGTAACTGGCCCAAGCACATGGCCTGGATGCGCCAGACGCTGGGTCCATCGCGCATGTCGGAAAACGGCAGCGGCTGGATGGCGCGGCGCTCATTGACGCAGCCGCATTTCAACCACTACGACGCGGAAAAAACCGCCGATGCCGCGCGCCGCGCGCTCAGGCAGACGCTGCCTGCATTGATTGCGCACACCGCCAGCGGCCCCTTGCCTGATGCGCTGCTGCGTACGATGACGCTGCAGGTGCTGTCGGAAGTGCTCTTTGACATCGACTTTCGCCAGACCGGAGTGGACCCGCAGCATCTGTTTGAGCTTTTGGAGCTGAGCGCGCAATATGCGTTCGTACCTGCCGGTGATCTTGCAGGCGACACGCGGCGCCGGCACCTGCGCCTGCTGAATGCGGCCAAGGCGCGGCTCATGCAGGACTTGCGGATTTTCCGCAGCGCCGAATATGCGTCCAAGCCGGTGATCCGGGAGATGCTCGCTGCCGAGGCCGCAAGCCGCCACCTGCCTGATCGCTTCGTCCTGGAGCAGGAGCTGATCACGCTGCTGGCAGCGGGCTCGGAGACCAGCGCCAGCACCTTCGGCTGGGCCTGCCACTTGCTGGCCCAGCATCCGCAAGTGCAGGAACAGCTGCGCGATGAAGCAAGCCGGCCTGCGGCGGGATCGGCCTTGCTTGACGCATTCCTCAGCGAAACCATGCGCCTGTTTCCTGCGAACCCGATCCTGGCGCGGTACGCGCTGGGCGAGGACAGGCTGAGCGCAGGAGCGGTGCTGCCCGGTGATGTGGCGCTCGTGTCATTGGTGGGGCTGCAGACGCAGGCAGGCACCGGCCAGAGGCCCTGGCAGCTTGCACCGGCAACCTCTCGATCCGCTGAGAGGACCGAGCGGAGCTTTGGCACCGCATTCGGCCTCGGTGAGCGCGTCTGCGGAGGCAGGCTCTTTGCCATCACTGAAATGCGTACGCTGGTGCAGGAGCTGTTGCTGAGCGCGCGCTTGCAGCCCATCGCCCACGAGCCGCCCGACCAGCCGCTCGATATGCAATGGTGTTCCCTGATGGTTCGGCGTGGTGGACACCGTCTTCGTATACAAGCTTGGTAATTCTTTATGGCTCCTCACCTTCAGCCTCTTTCTGCAGACCAGCATCTGGGTCTCGGGCTGCGTTCCTCGGCGGACTGGGCGTTTTGCAGGACGCTGGATGCCGTACCGATTGCGCTGCCGGAGTTTGCCGACCTGGCGGGCTGGCATCCCATCGTTTTTTCCGCAGGGAGCGTGCCGGTGCCGATGGCAGTGCTGGGCGCGCAGCAGGGTAGCAATGACTATCTGGACCGCTGCGGCCAATGGCCTGCGTACCTGCAGCCTGCGACCGTGCTCAAGCTCCATCCGTTCTCCTTGGCGCTGGATGCATCAGACAGCCAGCGCTCTGTCGTGCTGGTCGATGTGCAGGACAAGCGGCTTGTGCCGCTGGAAGAAGATGAGGAGGCGCAGCCCCTGTTCACCTTTGACGGCCAGCCATCGCCCACGCTGGCGTCGATCACCCAACGGCTCTCGGCCCATGCATCCGCGTTGAAGGAGGCCGCTGCGCTGGGGCAGGCGCTGCAGCAGAGGGGCCTGTTGGTGCAGATGCATGCCGACATCCGCACGCCCGACGGGACGAGCCACCGGACCCGGAGCTTTCGGAGCGTCGATGGCTCCAAGTTCCGCCAGTTGCCCACGGCGGAGCTGGACCGGTGGTTTCGCCGGGGCTGGACCGATGCCATCGCGCTGCATCTGGCTAGTCTGCAGCGCTGGGTCCAGCTGTTCGAGAGGCAACACGCGCGCATCGCCGCGTCCGCCTGCGCATCCCATGCCGCCGATTGACCCGGGCGCGGCCGCTCCGCCAGCTTCCAGCCTGGCCCAGGCGCTTGCGCACGCTGCGGCGGGCACGCAGGGGCTGCGGATCTTCAACGGGCAGGGCGAGCTGGAGACGCAGGCCAGCTACCGCGAGCTGCTGCTGCAAGCGCGTGCGCGGGCCACGCAACTGCGCGGCCTGGCCAGAAGGGGCCCGGTCCCCACCGTGGTGGGCTTGATTGCGCAGACGCACTGGCCGTTTCTGGTGAACTTCATGGCCTGCCAGTGGGCGGGCATGTTGCCGTGCCCGCTGCCCCCGCCGTCAGTGGGTCAGGGGATCGGTCCCTATGCCCGGCGCATCCGCGCCATGCTGGCCGCTGTTCAGGCCAGCGCGTTGTTGCTCGATGACCTGCACAGCCCGTTGCAGAGCCATTTCAGCGCGCTGGAGACGCCAGAAACCACCCAACTGCCCGTGGTGCCGGTCTGCGCGCTGCCACCTGCCGATGAGACCGCCGCGTTGCAGCCGCTCCAACCCGATGAAGGCGCCTATATCCAGTTTTCGTCGGGGACCACCAGCGCTCCCAAAGGCATTGAGATTTCGCAACGGGCGATATGCAACAACCTGAACAGCATTCTGCATGGCGGCCTGCGCATCCATGCCGGCGATCGCGCTTTTTCCTGGCTGCCGCTCAACCATGACATGGGGCTGGTCGGCTTCTTTCTGGCACCGGTCATGGGCGGCGTTCCGCTGGACCTGCTGCCTGCACAGGCCTTTGCACGCCGGCCCCAACTGTGGCCCAGGCTCATGGCGCAGCTGCAAAGCACGGTCTGCTTTGCGCCCAGCTTTGCCTGGCGGCTCGCCGCCGACAGAACCGCGCCCCACGAAGCCGCTCAGCTGCAGCTGCGTCTGCGGGTGGCAGGCGTCGGCGGCGATGTTGTGCGGACCGATGACCTGAACCGCTTTGCCGCGCGATTTGCCGCCAGCGGCTTTGCGCCCGGGCAATTTCAGCCTTCGTATGGCCTGGCAGAGGCCACGCTGGCCGTGTGCATGGGGCCGGTGCATGTCGATGAGGAAGGCCGCCTGGCGTGCGGCCGGCCTTTGCCGGGCTGGCAGGTCCGGGTTGTCGATGACAGCGGCGCCAGCGTGCCCGCGTTGCAGATCGGGCGTATTCAGATACAGGGCAATGCCTTGATGACCGGTTACTGGCAGGGCGGCCAGCGGCAGCCGGTGGCGCCAGGTGACTGGTTCCAGACCGATGACCTGGGCTATCTAGCGCGCTCTGGCGCGTTGGTGGTGACCGGCAGGCAGCAGTCACTGCTGGTGCTGCGCGGACGCAATGTGCAGGCCGAGGCCATCGAGACCGCAGTCGGCGCTGCGTTGCAACTGCCCCATGGCACGGTGATGGCGTTCCAGGATGCCACGGCTGCGTCATCAGCTTCGTCGGCCTCGGTGCTGACAGTGCTGGTCGAGTGTGCGCTGCAGGACGAGGCGATGCGCGAGCAGTGCCGGTCCATCGCCCGCAAGGCCGTGTTCATTGCCTGCGGCAATGCAGCGGACGTCCGTCTGGTGCCGCCCCGCACGGTGAAGCTGACCACCTCGGGAAAGGTGGCCAGGCGCAGCACCATTGACCAATTGGCGAGAGCCCATGACTGATCGCGCTTCTTCCTCTGCCACCTCCGCTGCGCCTGCCGGGCTGCTGCCCCGGCTTGTCCGTCTGAAGCGCACGGACCCACCCCGAGACTGGTCCTGGCTCGGCCCTGAAGCCCGCGCCAGTCTGGGTACGGTGATCCCGCTCACCGGGGGCGAGCAGATGCCCGCCATCCTGGCCCGTGCGGATGTACGAGCCTGGGCGGTCGAGGTGGCCGGTCAATGGCAGGGCGTCTACCTGTGCGCCGACAACGTTCAGCACCGGGTGACGCGCGTGGCCTGGGCTGCACTGCCGGGCGCTGCCGGGCTGGCGCTGCTGGGCCGCAGCTTTGCGCAGCTGACCGACCTGCTGCTGTCGGGCGGCAGCGAGAAAGTGACGGTTCAGTTGTTGGCCAGCGCATGCAGGCGGCTGTGGCCGCTGCTGCGGCGCAATACGCGGTTCTTTCTGGAGGGGCGGCTGCGCCAGCAATGGCAGCCCGGCCTGCAACGGTATGAAGACCTGTTCATCCTCTCGGCGCTTGCGCAAGCCGACATGCGGCCGCAACGCGGCAGCTTGTGGTTGAGCGAGCATGCCAGAGCGTCGGGGCAGCGCTTTTTTGGCCGTTGGGCTGCATTGCCACCCAGCGCACCGCTGCCCGAATCGACGGCGCGCGGCAGCACGCTGATCGACACTCCGCCTTACCAGTTGCGCACCCTGGGTGCCAAGGATGTCAATGACCGGCTGGTGGAGTTTCTCAATGCCCCGGAGCTTGCCGCCAGCATGAACCTGCCGCGCTTTCGCTTCACGCTGGCAAGCGCCCGTGTGCTGCTCGCCAGCTTTGACCGCCATCTGCACCAGTTCATTGGCATCTTCCGGCAGGAAACGGCAGAACTCATCGGTTTCTACACGGTGTCGGTCAACGAGGCTGCGCGGCACGCCCATCTCGCGCTCGGAATCCATCCTGCGCAAGCGGCAGCCTCGCACACCATGGTGGACACCATCACCCCGCTGACGGACAGCTATTTTCAGCGCTTCGCGATAGAGAAGATCACCGGCAACGTGCTGGTCTCCAACCGAAGGATGCTGCTGACCCTGGCGCACAACTACACGTTCCTGCTGGAGGCCGTGCTGCGCCAGGAATGCGTGGTCGGCGGCAGCCGGCAGGATGTGGTGGTCTTCTCCACGTTCCGGGACCGGTCCCTGCGCCCGCAACGCGGAAGTTTCTCGCCCGGCCGCGCGCAGGAGTGACTGGGTCCGGTGCCAGGTGGGCGATGCACCTGGCATTACCAGACCCCAAGGAGTGACACCTGCGGTCACGCGAGGGCGTTGGGCGGTCGGCCTGGGGCCGGCCGCCCCATTGCATCGCGGCCCTGGCTCCAGCGCAGCGCTGCAGCGAACACGCAGATCCCGCCCCGCCTGGTGCGGCCGGCCCGTCAGCGCAGCAGACGTAGCCGGCGATGCACGGCAGATTATCAAAGCGGGTGGTGTGGGAATGCGGGTTGGCATTTACCGGATGGATGCGGCTGAGAGAGACGATAGAAAAATAGGTTTTTGCAGCTTAATCAAATTATTTTAAATTTAAGCAAACAATAATATGCAAATGATCTGCTAGATTTGTCATTGCTTTTTGGTTTCAGCCAGATCTATAGAAATTATTAACCAGGAACCGCTCGGTGGCCAGCGCCTGGTTGGGCCGATCGCGTGTGGCAGGCGGGGTATCCGGTCCAGCAATGGCTGCTGCCCTTGCAGAGCGCGTTCCGGACTGCGCTGACAAGGCGCTTGCCATCAAGGAAAGCCTGCCATAGGGGCCCTGGTGTTCGTGATTTGTGCTGTGCTGAATAATCAATAAACAGTATCTATGAATACCAGAATCTGGGTGGCGGATAGGCTGCTCAAAGATATATTGCCTTTGCATCTGTGGCGTATGCTCGCCCGCCACGACATTACCACGCTGGAGCAGCTGGAATCCCTCTATCCAGAGAAACTATGGAGAATGCACTATGTCGGGAAAATCAGCTTCCGGCAACTGGAGCAGTATCTGTTCCCGGGTAAGCACTATGAGCCCGCGGCACCGGAGTCCCCCGAGCGGCGGGTGCTGGAAGATGGCTCGCTCGACGGATTGGTCTCCGCACGGGTGCTGCGTACGCTCAGAAGAAACGGAATCGAGACCGTGCGGCAGCTGCGGGCGGCCTACCCCGATCGCCTGAAACAATTGTCCGGATTCGGGAAAACGGCCATGCAGGAGGTAGAGGGCGCTTTTCAGGTGCTGCCGCCGGCCGAGCCCAGGACGCGTAACTGATCCTGGTCTCCGTTCCGTTGTCGCAGCCGAAGAGGGGGGGTCGGGGGGCGATCCCCAGCACTGCATCGCAGAAGCCCGTCGCTGGCAGCCCGCTCCAGGCCCTGTATTTCCACGCTGCATGCGCCTGTCGCTGCCCGCGCCTGCCGTGGCCGCTGCCGTCAGCGGCGCACGGCTTGCCCATCAGCAGTTCCCCTTTTTGGCCTGGCCGGGCGGGCAACCATGGGGATGCGGTTTTTTGCCGGCGTCGTCATAGTAGCCGTCACTGTAGACCGCGCAGCCGCTGAGCATCCAGGCCAGCGCAGCGAGTGAAAAAAGCTTTTTCATAGAACTACCTGAAGTGATCAGAGGTTAAGTTTATAAGCTTGGCCCCGTGTGGCGGTAAATCATTGTTTCGCCATTGCTTTGCGGCGAAGCAGTCCGGGCCGCTGGCAGCCAACCCTACCGCCTGCCAACGGTCTTGGCCTCGCGGGCCGTGCCAGCCGCCCGTGCGACGACGGTAGCGTTGCGCATCCGCTGCCATTGCGGGCGCGGTGGCGGCCATCCTCAGGATGGGCCGAAGCAAGGACCGCAAATTCCGAATTGTGCTGCGGTGTGCGAACCCGTCCAATAGCACCCTATGGCGTTGCGCTGCAAGCCCGCTGGCTGGTTGGGACCGCCGGGGGGCTGCCGCGTTGTCTTGCTGGCCATGGACCCCGCTGCACGACTCGCCTGGTGTATCACGGACCGGTGTGCGGCCCCTGTAGCGAGGGCTGTGCAAAGGGCTGCCTCAAGGTTTGGAATGAATGATCTGCTTTTCCACGGGTTGCTGACCGCTACCTTCGTTGTTGCCGGAATCGTCAAGGGCGTCACCGGCATGGGGCTGCCTACGGTGGCCATGGGGCTGCTGGGCATGGTCATGCCCCCGGCGATGGCGGCGTCGCTGTTGGTCATGCCTTCGCTGGTGACCAATGTCTGGCAGCTCTTTTCCGGCGGCGCTGTGGCAGGGCTCGTGCGGCGCCTATGGCCGATGCTGGTGGCCATTGTGCTCGGTACCGTGGGTGGCTCCGCGCTGCTGGTGTACATCGACCCCGCCTGGTCTGGCCTGGCGCTCGGATCGGCGTTGGTCGTCTACGCGCTGTATGCATTATGGGCACCGGCGCTGTCCGTGCCGCGCGGAACCGAACCATGGCTGTCCCCGGCCGTGGGGCTTGTCACGGGGCTGGTGACGGGCGCCACCGGTGTCTTTGTGGTGCCTGCCGTCCCGTACCTGGGCGCGCTGGGACTGCCAAAGAACGAGCTGGTGCAAGCACTGGGGCTGTCGTTTACCGTGTCGACCCTGGCCCTTGCGGCAGGCTTGCTGCTGAATGACGTGTTTCGCGTCCACCAGCTGGGCCTGTCGGCGCTGAGCGTGCTGCCTGCGTTGGCGGGGATGTGGCTGGGCACCCGCATAAGAGCGCGTATCAGCCCCAGACGTTTTCGGCAGTGCTTCCTTCTTTTCCTGGTCGTATTGGGACTGGAGCTTGCTGCGAGGCCCTTCTTCTGAGGCCAGGCGGGCTATGCCAGCTGGCAGACGCCTTCAACTCCCAGGCTGACGCGCGCGCCAATGGCTGGCCGGTGTGGCCGCTGTCCCACACTGCAAGCAGACCGCTCCGGCAGAGACAGCGGGCTGTGGATCGCAGAATGGCTAAAGATGCTTTTTCCCAGCCGCAACGGCGGCGGAGCATGCTGTAACGATGGAAGCCATGATCACCTATCTGTATGTAGAGGATGACGAAGACATCCGCGAAGGCTTTATGGCCGTGATGGAAGCGCCGCACCGCAAGATCGTTGGCGTGGCCGATGCGGAAGCTGCACTCGCGCTCGATGGCCACGAACGCTTTGATGTGCTGGTGACCGATGTGAGCCTGCCGGGTATGTCAGGCAGCGATCTGGCCCGGCAGTGGCTGGTAAATGACAGCCAACGCCATGTGCTGCTGATATCCGGCTATGAGTTCAAGCAGGGTCTGACCAATATCGGCACCAACGTGCGGGCCCTGCTCAAAAGCTGCGAGCCCGAGGACCTGGAAGCGATGCTGACGAACATCGAGACGCTGCTGGCCGCCCAGCGCCAATAGGTGCTAACGGACCGCCCATGCGTGTCTTCCGCAGTCAGGCGCGCGGGTTGTCGCTCAATGACTTGATCAGCGCCACCAGTTTCTGAGGCTGCAGCGGCTTGGCCATATGGACATCAAAGCCTGCGGCAAGCGCAGCCTGCCGGTCCTCTTCGCGGCCAAAGGCCGTCAGCGCAATCGCCGGAACGCGGGAAAAGCGGTCCTGCGCAGCGCGTATATGGCGCATTAGCGCATAACCGTCCTTGCCGGGCAGGCCGATGTCACTGACCACGATGTCGGCTTGCGACGATTGCAGCGACGCCAGCGCGCTGTCAAAGTCTCCTGCGAGCGCAACGCTGGCGCCACGCTCCTGCAGGATCAGCACCAGCAGATTGGCGACTTCCGCATCGTCTTCAACGACGAGGATGCGGATGCTGCCCAGTTCATCCTGCCCGCCATCCTGGGCAGAGCCCGCAGATTCGTGCTTGGGCAGCTCCTTTGGGGCGCCATGGCCCAGCGGCAGCCTCACCGTCACCAAGGTACCCAGACCCAGGCCTTCGCTGGCCACCGTGATGGTGCCGGCATGCAGATCGACCAGGTGCTTGACAATGGACATGCCCAGGCCCAGGCCGCTGGCAGGGCGGCTGCCGGGGCTGGCAGCCTGGGTGAATTTTTCGAATATGCGCTCCAGAAAGGCCGCTTCGATGCCCTTGCCATGGTCGCGCACGCTGAGTACCAGCTGCGTGTCCTGCACGGCCAGCGCCACCTCGAGCAGGCCTGCATCCTGCGAGAACTTCACGGCATTGCTCAGGATGTTCCAGAAAACCTGCTGGAACCGCGCCGGATCGACCAGTGCCTTGCGGCCCTGGGTGTCCATCGCCACATGCAGAACCAGCTTCTTGGCATCGATCGCCGCCTTCAGCGAGTCAAGCGAGGAGGTGATCAGTGCCGCCGGGTCCACCCATTCCCGCTCCAACGTCAGTTTGCCGGAATTGATGCGCGAGACGTCGAGGATATCGCTGATGATGCGCGCCTGCGTGCTGGCATTGCGCTTGATCGCGTCCAGGTTTTTCGCGAACTCCGGCGGCGGTGATTTGCGCAGCACCTGGTGCACATTCATCATGATGGCGCTGAGCGGGTTGCGCAGCTCATGCGACAGCACGGCGACAAAGTCATCCTTGGAGCGGCTGTAGCGCTCCGCGGTGGCGCGCGCCGCCTGCTCACGCTCAAGCAGCTGCTTGCGCTCGAGCTCCAGCTGGATGCGGTTGGAGACGTTGGCCACGGCGGCCACGCGCAGCTCGCCGTTGACGCGCGCGGCCATGCTCCACTCCACATGCAGCGCTTGGCCGGTGGCGTCCAGCAGCACCACTTCCTCGCGCCACAGGGCCTGGCTGCTCTGGGGGGCGCACATCGCCTCGATGCGGGCCTGATGGCTGGGTGCGGCAAAGGCCGATACCGGACGGCCCAGCACCTCTGCGGCACTGCGGCCCAGCATCTCCAGCATGGCCGGGTTGGCATCCACAAAGCACCCGTCGTCGTCGATCAACGCAATGCCGCTCTGGGCCTGCTCGTAGATCGAGCGGAACTTGGCTTCGCTGCGGTGCACCCGCACTTCGGCCATTCTGGCACGTACCAGTGCCTGGATGGTCGCCACCAGCATCGCCGGCTCGGCCGGGTGGGTCAGGTAGGCATCGGCGCCGGCGTTCAGGCCTGCGACCTTGTCGGTGTCCGCGACAAAGGCCGCAGACAGATGCACGATCGGCAGCGACATGGTCTGCTCCCGATCCCGCATCATCGCGCAGACTTCGAAACCGCCGATGTCAGGCAGGTGGACATCCAGCACGACGGCGGAGATATCACCGAGCGACAGATCCAGGGCTTCCTGTCCGGTGCCTGCTTCGACCGTCTTGAAGCCGGCCGCCCGCAGGGCGCGGGCAGTGGCATAGCAGGTTGCAGGGTTGTCATCGACGACCAGCACCGTGTGCTTCGAGCGGTCGATGCTGACATTGAGCCGGGCTGAGACAGAGGGCATGGCGCTTAGGAGGGTGAGCTTTCATCAAAAACATGCGCGGACGCAGGCGCCACGCTGATCGGGATCGTGACATAGAAAGTCGAGCCCTTGTGCGCTTCGCTCTCCAATGCTACTTCGCCGCCCAGCAGTTCGGCAAGCCGCTTGCTCAGCGACAGGCCCAGACCAGTGCCGCGCAGCCGTTTCTGGATCGGGGAGTCTATCTGGGAATAGTCCTGGAAGATCGCGTGGTGGAACTCCGGGGCAATCCCGATGCCCGTGTCGGCCACGGCAAACTGCACGGCCTGGTCCGACACCCGCTTCGCGCTGACGCGGATCTCGCCGTGCTGTGTGAATTTCAACGCGTTGCTGATGAAATTGCGCAGGATCTGTGCGAGCTTGCGGTCGTCCGAGAACAGCTTGGGCACGCCATGCGGCTCTTCAAAGATCAGCACCACGTCGGGATTGGTGATCACCGGTTTGAACATGCCGCGCAGCGCGGAGAACACATCGACCATCTCGAACCAGCCCGGCGACACCTCGATGCGGCCGGCCTCCACCTTGGCCAGGTCCAGCAGGTCGTTGACCATGTCGGCAAACTCGGCCGATGTGGTCTGGATGAAACGCACCTGCTTTTCCTGCTCGTCGGTGAGCGGGCCGTCCACCCGGTCCTGCAGAATGCGCGCAATGCTCTGTATCGCGCCGATCGGCGTGCGGAATTCGTGGCTCATATAGGCCAGAAAACGGCTTTTCAACTCGGTCGCCTGGCGCAGGTTCTCGGCCTGGGCATCGAGCTCGGCGTAGAGCGCCAACACGCCGCGGTTGGTCTCGTCGAGCTCGGCACGCAGGGCCTCCAGCTCGGCCTGGGTGGCGGCCAGCGTCCGGGCCATCTCGTCCGCGGGCATCGGAGCGGGAGCCGCCGGGCCCGCTGCGCCGCTAGGCGGTGGGGTCACGTGGTTCATGGTGTCTTTCATTCTGTGCGGCGCACGATGAGCACGGTCACATCGTCGCGCCCGCGCCCGTAGTCACGTACCAGTACCGCAACGGCCAGGCCCGGGTCACGGCCGAGCAGCGCGGTCACCGCCTCTGGGGGCCAGCGCGATTGCAGGCCGTCGCTGTGGCACACCACCATCGCATGCGCGGGCCAGTCCATGCAAATGTCCTGCACCTGGCGCATCTGTACCCCGACGGTGCCGTGTTGCACCAAGACCGACCGGTTGTACACGCCGCTCACCAGCCGTATGGCGACATTGCCGGCACCGGCAGCCAGCAGTGTGCCGGCCTCGCCATCGAGCTGCACGCAGGTCACCGCAGCGCCGCGTGTCATCCGCAAAGCGGCATGCGCATCTTCAAGGCCAGCCTTGATATCGCCAAACGGCTGCTTCAAAAAAACCTCGACTGCCGCCTGTGAGGCTTCGGCCGCGCGCACACCATGGCCCAAGCCATCGGCCACGAGGAGCGCAGCGCGCGGGCCATCCAGTGCCAGCGCCCAGGCATCGCCGCAGACGGTTTCGCCCGGCGCCGGCACGGCCATCACCGACACGCGAAATGCCCGCTGCTGCGCGGCTTGCGTGGTCGCGGGCCGAAAGCGCGCCAGCACCACGGTGCCCTTGCCAGGCTCGGAGTGGATGTCGAAATCCGCCGACAGGCGCTCCACGGCGCCCAGGCCTGTGCCTGGCGTGCCTCCCGTCGAGTACCCGTCGCGCATCGCCTGCGGCAGATCGGCAATGCCGGGCCCCTCATCGACCGACAGGATCTCCAGCTCGGGCGCATCGCCACTGCGGGTGGCGATCCACAGCTGCCCCTGCTGCGCATGCCGGCAAAGGTTGTTGCCCAGCTCGTTGACGACAATCGCCGCCTGGCCAGCCAGCACATCGTCAAAGCCCAGCGTGCGCGACAAGTGGGCGACATGGCGCCTGGCTTCGCCCACGCAACTGGGGTCGGAGACGGAAAAGGCGCGGTGGGTCGTGCCCTGAATTATTTCCATCGGGTCACGCTGACGCAGGTGCCAACCCCCACCGTTGATTCCAGCTCGAAGTCATGGACCAGCCGCTTGCTGCCCGACAGTCCCAGCCCCATGCCCTTGCCCGAGGTCCAGCCATCTTTGAGGGCCAGGCCCAGGTCCGGGATACCCGGCCCCTGGTCCCGAAAGCGCAGGCGAAGCCCCTGGCGCAGGCCATCGGCCAGCAGCTCCCATTCCATGTCACCGCCCCCGCCGTAGACCACCGTATTGCGCGACAACTCGCTGGCAGCCGTGATCATCTTGGTCTGGTCGACCAGCGAGAACTTCAGCTGAACGGCCAGCTTGCGCACCATCTGGCGGCTGGCGACGATGTCAGCCTCACTGCGCAAGGGTACGGAGCCCTGGGTTTCATGCGACAAAGTCATCTCCATCAGCGCGGGCTTGCAAAAGCGCCATCCCGCGGCTCACATTCAGTGCGGTTTTGACACCGTCGAGCGACATGCCCAGCTCTACCAGCGTGATGGCGACCGCCGGCTGCATGCCGACAACCACCGTGGTGGCATCCAGAATCTGGCCAATGCCCGATATCGCCGCCAGCATGCGGCCCACGAAGGAATCGACGATTTCCAGGGCGGAGATGTCGATCAGCACGCCGCTGGCGCCCGTCTTCGAGATCTGCTCGGCCAGGTCATCCTGCAGCGCCATGGCAGTCTGGTCTTCCATATCGATCTGGATGGTGACCAGCAAGGTCTGCCCCATGCGCAAAATAGGAATGCGGTACATGGTGCGTGGCCTACTTGGTCTTTGTGAAGGTATAGCCGTTGCGCTTGAGCGCCAGCGCCAGTGCATCGGCCAAGGTCGCCTTGGTCGTCACCGACTGCAGGTCGATGCCCAGATGCACGATGGTTTGTGCAATTTGCGGACGGATGCCGCAAATAATGCAATCGGCGCCCATCAGGCGGATGGCGGTCACGGTCTTGAGCAGGTGCTGGGCCACCAGGGTGTCCACCGTCGGCACGCCGGTGATGTCAATGATGGCCAAGGCCGACTCGGTCTCCACGATGCGCTGGAGCAGCGACTCCATCACCAGCTGCGTCCGGCTCGAATCGAGTGTGCCGATCATCGGTACCGCCAGCACACCCTCCCACAGCTTGATGACCGGGGTGGACAGCTCCAGCAGTTCCTCCTGCTGGCGGGAGATGAGTTGCTCGCGTGTGCGCTGGTAAGCGTCCATCGTCCATTGCGCCAGTGCATCGACGTACCGCGTCACCTGTGCAATCGCCTCGACCAGCGTATGCGAGTCGGTGGCCAGCTCCCGCTGCAAGGCTTCGAAGATCGGTTGCTTGAGCGCCAGCACAAAGGCACTGGTGCTGCCTGCCGTGCTGCCCTGCGCCGCGCGCGAGGCGGACAGGCGCTCCAACGCTGCCTTGACCGGCTGCCATGCGGCAGAGCCGGAGTTCTGCAGATCACCGGAGGCCACCGCAGGCAGCAAGGCCGTCAGGATTTCTGCGGCCTCGGTTCGCGCTTTTTCCGGGGCCTGCGGACCGCTGGCAGCCAGCATCCAAGAATCGACCAGCGCGGATTTCTCGCGCTCCAACAACCCGACCAATAACTGCTGATGAGTGCGCACGGCAACCCCTTTGTGAACGTCAATATGTTTACACCTGTAAGAATTATGGTGCAGCGCCACTGCGGCTGGCCCCGTCAGCAGGGTTCTGCCTGCATGTCGGCGCCTTGGCCTACACAACGGACAGGGCTGTGGGGGATCGGACCCCCTGCCCGACAGGCGTTTGCGCTTCTCCCGATGAGATCGCGCCCGGCCCCAGGCCAGCCGCCAGAATATGTGTCCGCGCACCGGAGGAGGGCATGGCAAACAGCGTGCCTGGCACGCCCTTCAAGCCCATGAATCCATGTAAAAAAGTTCAATTTTGGTTTTTTGGATCGGCGGCTACAGCGCTATACGCCAACTCCTACTTGGAACCTGCGAGGAGGAAGGCCACCATCAAGGGCATCTTTTCCACCCACAGGAGTCCACGATGACCAAACCACGCTATGACGAAGCCGTCTTGAAAGACCTGCTGCTGCAGATGATGGAGACTGAACTCGGGGGTGAGCAGGTCTACCGCGCTGCACTGGACTGCGCGGTCAACGAAGACCTCAAGAAGGAATGGCAGGAATACCTGGACGAAACCCTGACCCACCAGAAAATCGTGCGCGCCACCTGTGAAAGGCTGGGCATCAACGCCGATGAGGCGGCCCCGTCGCGCCAGGTCGTCAAGCACATTGGCCTGTCGCTGGTCAAGGCGATGCAGCTGGCCCAGGCCGGCGGCGATCCCCAGGCAGCCGAAGTGGTCGCCTGCGAATGCGTGGTCCATGCCGAAACCAAGGACCATGCGAACTGGGAGCTGCTTGGCAAGGTGGCAGACGTGGCCAAGGGGGATACGGCCAAGGCATTGAAGGAGGCACACAGCCAGGTGGAGAAGGACGAGGACCACCACCTCTACCACACCCAGGGCTGGTGCCGTGAGCTGTCGATCGCGCGCATGGGCATGCCAGCGGTGCTGCCGCCGCCTGAAGAAGTGAAGAACGTCGAGACGGCGATCGGTGCCTCCCGGGCCGAGCAGCAGCGCGAGCGCATGCTCTGAGGAGGGGCGTCTGCCCATGCCTGCCCAGCCGTCCTTGCAGCCCACGCGGCTGCCTCGCAGCCAGGTGGCGATGCTGTTGGTGGATGTGATCAACCCGTTCCAGTTTCCGGGAGCCGACCGCATGCTGCCGGACATTCTGGAGGCAGCACGCGCCATCGCGCAGCTCAAGCGCCGCATGCGCCAGCGCGGGGCCATCGCCGTCTATGCCAACGACAACTACGGCACCTGGCACAGTGAGTTCAGCGATGTGCTGGGCAACTGCCAGGCGTTGCCGGGGCTGCGCGGCGATGTTGCACAAATGCTGGCACCGCACGCGCAGGACCTGCGCGTTCTCAAACCCCAGCATTCGGGCTTCCATTCGACCCCTTTGCAGCATCTGCTGTCCAAGATGGGGGTCAAGAAGGTCGTCGTCGTCGGCTTCATCACCGATATGTGCGTGTTCACGACGGCGACCGATGCCTGCATGCTGGGCTACCAGGTGGCGGTTCCGTCGGATTGCACTGCCAGCGTGACGGCCGAGCGCAAGTGCGCCGCACTCGCGCAGCTGAAAACCGCGTTTGGCTGCTCCACGGCCAAAGGCCGCTGAAACGTCCCAAGAGGTGTTCATGTTCGAAATGGATCTGGATGTGTGGGAGCTCATCGCCAGAGGGGCGGTGGTCTATGTCGTGTTGCTGCTGCTGATGCGGATGAGCGGCAAGCGTACGGTCGGCCAGTTCACGCCGTTTGATCTGCTGGTGGTGATGCTGCTGAGCGAGGCGGCGGGGCCCTCGATGGTCGGCAAGGACCAGTCGCTGTGGGGCGGGCTGATCGTCTGCGCAGTGCTGCTGCTGGTCAATGCCCTGGTGGCCTTGGTGACGACCCACTTCGGCGCGGCCGAGCGCATTTTGGAGGGAGAGGCGGTGCTGCTGGGCCGCGACGGGGTGCTGTTCGACGCCGTCAGAAAGCGCCACCGCGTCTCCCGCAACGAGATCAACACCGCCTTGCGGGCATGCGACTGCGAGATGGACCAGGTGCAGTCGATGTTTCTGGAGGCCGATGGCCAGATCACGGTGCAAAAAATCCCGTCCGCGCGCAGCGAACGCTGACGCCGCAAACGCTGACGCAGCAACCGCTGACGCGGCCGCGCGGACCCGGGCGCGGCTGCGGTGCAAGGCACTGCGCCCACGCCACACCGCCCCGCCATGCCCATGCAGGCATGGCGATTGCCGCCGGGGCTGGTATCGCTCCATGTCAGGGGCACCTGCCGTGCTGCGGGTGCGCTGACCTCCATCCTGGGGAGCGAGGCCCACGGAGAGCGCGCATGCACCTGCTGGTGACTGGCGGCGCAGGCTATATCGGATCGCATATGTGCCTGCGCCTGCTCGAACACGGCGATGACGTCACGGTCATCGACAACCTCTGCAACAGCGCCCCAGAGGCGCTCCGCCGCGTGCAGCAGATGGCAGGGCGCAAATTGCGCCTGGTGGTTGGCGACGTGCGCGATGGCAGCGCATTGCAGCAGGCGTTGACGGGCCCACACAAGGTGGATGCGGTGCTGCACTTTGCCGGACTGAAGGCCGCAGGCGCCTCGGTGGCCCTGCCGGTGCACTATTACGCCAACAATGTCGCCGGGAGCTTGCAGCTGTTGGAAGCGATGCAGGCCCAGGGCGTGCAGACCCTGGTGTTTTCGTCGTCGGCCACCGTCTACGGCGCGCCGCTGCCCGAGCACCTGCCGCTGACCGAATCGGCTCCCTGTGGCAACACGCAGAACCCCTATGCGAGCAGCAAATGGATGGTGGAGCGCTGCCTGGCCGATCTGCAGGCGGCGTCGCCGGACTGGCGTATCGCCTGCCTGCGCTATTTCAACCCGGTCGGCGCGCATGCCAGCGGGCGGCTGGGGGAGCACCCGATCGGCGTGCCCAACAACCTGATGCCGTTCATCAGCCAGGTCGCCAGTGGGCGCCGCGCCCGGCTGTCCATCTTTGGGGCAGATTACCCCACGGCCGATGGCACCTGTGTGCGCGACTACCTCCATGTGATGGACCTGGTGGAGGGCCATATGGCTGCGTTGCAGTACCTGCGTGGCCAGCGCCAAGGGGGCATGGTCACCGTCAACCTGGGCACCGGCCGGGGCTATTCGGTGCTGGAGATGGTGCGCGCCTTTGAAGCCGCCAACGGCCTGCGCATTCCGTTCCGGATCGAGGCGCGGCGGCCGGGCGATGTGCCGGCCTACTTTGCCGACGCAACGCGCGCCAGGCAGTTGCTGGGCTGGCGTGCCACCCGCAGCCTGCACGACATGTGTGTGGACAGCTGGCGCTGGCAGCGCGACAACCCCGACGGCTACACCGAGCGGCATTGCGGGAGCCCGCTGGGCGCTTGCCGGTAAGGCGCCGCCCGGTGCCCCGGCTCAGTGCAGCGGCGCGGTGGTGCTGAGTTGGCCGTTTTTGTACAGGCCCTCTTCAATGAGCGCGCACAGCGCGTGGCCGACAAAGATATGCGCTTCCTGAATGCGGGCCGTGGTCGCGGAAGGCACGACGATCGCCGCATCGCACAGGCTGCGCAGGTGCCCGCCGTCGCGGCCGGACAGCGCGACCGTGCTGATCTGCAGGCGCTGGGCGGCCTCGACCGCCTTGACGACATTCGCCGAAGTACCCGAGGTGGAGATGGCCAACAGGCAGTCACCGGGGCGCCCCAGGCCGATGACCTGGCGGGAGAACACCTCGCTGAAATCGTAGTCGTTGCCAATGCAGGTCAGCGCCGAGCTGTCGGTGGTCAGCGCGATGGCCGCCAGGGGACGGCGGTCCTGCACAAAGCGGCCGGTCAGCTCGGCAGCAATGTGCTGGCTGTCGGCGGCCGATCCGCCATTGCCGCAGAGCATCAGCTTGCCGCCGCTGCTCAGGGTGCGCACCACCATCGCGGCCGCGTTCTGCACGTCGGCCTGCAGGCTGTCCAAGGTGTCAAACAGGCTCAGGTGCTCGCGCAGTGCCACGGCATAGGAGCGCGGCTCTTCGGCGCTGAGCGGAAGCGGCGGGAGGGGCAGGTTCTTGAAGGCTCTCATGTGGAAATCCCCATGGTTTGGATATGGTGGGCGCGGCGTATCAGCGCGGTGGTCGAGTGGCCGGGCAGGTAGTCGAGGATGGCGGTGATGCCGCCCCATTGCTCCATCAGGCGCGCTTCCTGCAAGGTGCTTTCGTGGTAGTCGCCGCCCTTGACGTAGATGTCTGGCCGCAGCGCTTCGATCAGGGCCAGCGGGGTTTTTTCGTCAAACAGCACCACCAGTGACACGCACTCCAGCGCGGCAATCAGTGCGGCACGCTCGGCTTCCGGGTTCAGCGGCCGGCCGGGGCCCTTGGCCAGCATCTGGACCGAACGGTCGGTATTGATGCCGACCACCAGCGACGCGCCCTGCTGCTGCGCCGCTTCCAGGCATTCGACATGGCCCAGGTGCAGCAGGTCGAACACGCCATTGGTGAACACCAGCGGGCGGGGCAGCGCCCGGGCACGCTGCGGCATATCGGGGCGGGGGCAGATTTTGTCGGTGTACATAGGATGGGAGGCCTGTGATGGTCAGGGAATGCCGCGCAGCAGCGCTGGCATCGGGGTGGTGATCAGGGGTGCATGGGCGCGCGAGGGCAACGGCTGCGCCACTGAAGGCGATGGCGCTGGCACCGGCAGTCCCAGCAGGTCGAGTACGGCGTGTACCACACGTTCCGGCTCGATCAGCTCCAGGCAGTGGTGGTGCAGCTGCGGGCACAGGCTTTTGAGGCAGTTCCTGCAAGGCACGTCGTGGCTCAGCACCCGCGAAGGCACCTGCCATGGCGTGTGCTGCGGGTTGGTCAACGCATAGAGCACGACCACCGGCGTCTGCAGCGCCGCTGCGATGTGCGCCGGCCCGGTGTTGTTGCAGACCAGGGCGCGCGCACCGGCAATCAGCGCGGCCAGCTCACCCAGGCTCAGATGGCCCATCAGGTTGACCGGCATCTGCGGCATCTGGGCCGTGGCCTCGATGGCCAGGCCGATCTCATCACGCGCGCCGCTGAAGATGATCTGCATGCCCGTGTGTGCCTGTAACTGCGCAGCTGCACGCCCAAAGGCCGCCGCCGGATAGCGCCGGGATGCGGCGCTGGCACCGGGGTGCACCACCAGATAGGGGCGGCTGGCATCGCCGCCAAAGGCGGCCATCGTCTCGCGCATGCGCTGCACATCCTGCGCACTGTACTGCAGCTGCAGGCGCTCGTCGCGGGTCTCGAAGCCCACATGGCGCACCAGGTCCAACTGCCGTTGCACCTCATGGCGTGCCACGGCGATCGCCGTGTCGGTCTCCGGCACCCAGTCGCTCAGCAGCGCATAGGGGTTCTCACGCGCATGGGCCAGCCGCAGCGGAATGCCCGCCAGCCTGCAGGTCAGCGCGGCCGGCAGCGCGCTTTGCGTACAGACCGTGAACACCACGGCTGCATCGAACTGGTGCCGGGCCAAGGTCTCGATCAGGCGCAGATCGGTCTGCGCCGAGCGGCTTTGGCTGCCAGGACCGCCAGACCAGGGCGCGTCATAGATGAGGGTCCGGTCGACCGCCTTGATGCGGCGGGCCGCCTGCGCGCCGGCGGCCGAGGTCAGCAAGGTGACGCGTGCCTGGGGGTGGCCGCTGTGCAGCGCACGCAGTGCCGGCGAGGTCATCAGCACATCGCCCATGTTGTCCAGGCGCACCGCCAGGATGTTGCGGGCCTGGGCCCAGCGGCTGTTCATGGCCATGAGGTCTCCTGGTCGGGCAGCACCATCACTTCGGCCACGACCGAGCCGCGCGGCATGCCCAGCAGAAACTGCACCATGCTGGCCACGTTGTCCGGGTCCTGCAGCAGCGTCTGGTCGATATCCGGAAAGCGCTCCAGCAGAAAAGGGGTGCGCATGCCGCCAGCAAACAGCGTGGTCACCCGGATGCCCAGCGCGCGCAGCTCGGTATGCATCGCTTCACTCAGGCCCCGCAGGCCCCATTTGCTGGCGTGGTAGGCACTGGCATTGGGCCAGGCCCGCAAGGAGGCTGTCGACGCGACGTTGACGATGTGCCCGCCCCGGCCCGCGTCCGATTGGCGCAGCAGCGGCAGCGCCGCCTTGGTCAGCAAAAACGGCCCATAGAGGTTGGTGTCCACCACGCGGCGCCATTCCTGCTCGCCGATCTCGTCAATCGATGCCGTATGGTCGGTGCCGGCGTTGTTCACCAGGATATCGAGGCCGCCCCATTGCGCCTGCAACGCGGCCATGGCCTCGGCCACTTCGGCGGGCTTGCTGACATCAAAGTGCAAGGACATCGTTGCGGTGCCCCAGCCGTCGGAGCACAGCGCCACCTTGCCGACTTTGCCGCCCTGGCCCGAGGGCAGGTCGGCCAGCGCAACGCGGGCACCAGCGCCCACCAGCTGCTTGGCGATGGCAGCGCCCAGGCCGCTGGCCGCTCCGGTGACCAGCGCAATCTTGTTGTGCAAAGCATGCATGTTGGGTTCCCATTGATAGTCTTCCCGTCCCTGGGCAATCGCCATGCCCGCACGCTGCCCACCGCTGCCGCAGCGCCGGCTGGGCTGCGGGTAAGCGATGCCGCAACGCTGCCATGCCATCGGTAAATGCTGCCGCAGCATCGTCCAGCACCCCCGGCGCGGCGTGGCTGGCAGGTACGCCGCTTGCCCCCGGTTGGCATGCTCTTGGACACCCTGACTTCCCAATCGGCCTGGCTTTCCAGGATCTTCGGCTTTGTGCTGGTGCAGATGGGCGACCTCCGGGTCACCGTCGGCACCCTTGCCAAACTGCTGCTGCTGGTCACCCTGCTGGTATGGTTTGCTGGCGCGATGCAGCGCTGGCTGGTGCGCCATATGCCGCAGCGCTGGCATGTGGACGAGGGCACCCGCATCGCGATTGCGTCGGTGCTGCGCTACCTGGTGCTGGTGCTGGGCATGGTGCTGATCCTGCAGAACGTCGGCATCAAGTTGTCGGCGCTGGGCGTTGTCGCCGGGGCCGTGGGTGTCGGTGTGGGTTTTGGTCTGCAGAACATCGTCAGCAACTTCATCAGCGGGCTGATCGTGATGCTGGAGCGCCCGATCAAGGTCGGCGACCGGGTCGAAGTGGGCGCCGTCGAGGGCGTGGTGCGCGAGATATCGGCCCGGCGCACGACGATTGTCACGGCGGACAACATCGCGGTGCTGATACCGAACCAGCGCTTCATTGTCGAGAATGTCAGCAATGCCGCGTACCTGGGCGAGCCGGTACGCCTGCGGCTGACTGCCGGTGTGCCGCCGGCCACGGACCGGGCTGCACTGCTGCAACTGTGGCGCCAGGTGGCAAGCGCCCATGCAAAGGTGCTGGCCGAGCCCGCGCCCGCGCTGCTGCTGCGCAACCCCGGCGGCAGCCCGCAGTGGGAGCTGACCGCCTGGTACTGGCCCGAATCGACCAGCCGCGAGCAGCTGTCCAGCGAGCTGGCGGCGGCTTTCGCCGAGCACGTGCCGCGCCTGGAGGCGGCTCATGGTTGAGGCCGCAACGCCAGGCCCGGCTGCTGCCGCTGAGGCGCCGCCGCCGCAGCGCTGGGCGCTGGCGGCGCAGCTGTGGCAGGCCGCCTGGCGTTTTCGGGGGCGTACCGTGCTGGCCGTGCTGCTGCTGGTGCTGGCCAAGCTCGCCAGCGTGGCGGTGCCGCTGGTGTTCAAGAAGATCATCGACCTGTTCAGCACCCCGGGCAGCCTGGTCAGCGACGTGGTGCCCGGCACCTCGCCGTTGTTGCCCGGCGGCGGCCATGTGCTGGTGCTGCCATTGCTGCTGCTGGCCGGCTACGCGCTGCTGCGCTTTTGCAGCACCTTGTTCACCGAGCTGCGTGACCTGTGCTTTGCGCGGGTGACGCTGGTGACGGTGGCCGATTTTGCGCAGCGCGCGCTGGCGCATCTGCACCGCATGGGGCCGCGCTTTCACCTGCAGATGCAGACCGGTGCGCTGATCCGCGATGTGGAGCGGGGCACGGCAGCGGCCGGTTTCTTGCTGGCGGCGGCGCTGTTCACCTTGCTGCCCACGGTGGTTGAGATCGCTGCGGTGGTGGCGATTCTGGCGATGGCCTACAGCGCCTGGTTCACCGCGATCATCGGCGCCACCTTTGTCGCCTATGCGGCCTACACCGCAGTCATGACGCGGCGCCGCGTGGCGCGCCAGCGCCAGGTCAATGCGATGGACTCCCGGGCCAGCGGCCTGCTGCTGGACAGCCTGGTGAACCAGGAGGCCGTGCGCAACCATGCGCATGAAGCGCAGGAAGTGGCACGCTACGGGAGCGCGCGGCTGCAGTGGGTGGCGCAAAGCGTCGAGAGCCAGAAGGCGCTGTCGGCCCTGCACCTGGGCCAGGGCGCGATCATCGCCGCCGGTGTCGGCGCGGTCATGGTGTTTGCCGGGCTGCAGGCGCTGCAGGGGCACATCACGGTGGGCGATCTGGTGCTGCTCAATGCCTATGTGATCCAGATCTGCCTGCCGCTCAATGCGCTGGGCTTTCTGTTCCGCGAGGCGAGAGACGCGCAGACCCATCTGGAGACCTTGCGGCAATTGCTGGCTTGGCCGCCCGAGGTGCAGGACAGTCCCCAGGCGCAGCCACTGCCGGTCTCGCATGGCGAGGTGGTGTTTGAGCATGTGGATTTCTCCTATGAACCCGGCCGGCAGGTGCTCTGGGATGTGAGCTTTCGCATCGCTGCGGGGCAGACCTTGGCGGTGGTCGGCGGCAGCGGCTCGGGCAAATCCACGCTGGCACGGCTGCTGCTGCGTGTTTACGATCCGCAGCAGGGCAGGGTGCTGGTCGATGGCACCGATATCCGCACGGCCACCTTGGCCAGTCTGCGCCAGGCCGTCGGCATTGTTCCGCAGGACAGCAGCCTGTTCAACGACAGCGTGGCCTACAACATCGCCTATGGCCGCCCGGGCGCGGGCATGGCCGATATCGTCCAGGCCGCACAGGCGGCCCAGATCGATGCGCTGATCCGCACGCTGCCGCAGCAGTACGACACGCCGGTAGGCGAGCGGGGCATGAAACTGTCGGGCGGCGAAAAGCAGCGCATCGCGATTGCGCGGGCGTTCCTGAAAAATGCGCCGGTCATGATCTTGGACGAGGCAACCTCGGCGCTCGACACCCGATCGGAAAAGGCCATCCAGGTGCAGCTGGACCGGCTCTCGGCGCAGCGCACCACGCTGGTGATCGCGCACCGGCTCTCGACCATCGTCGATGCCGACCAGATCCTGGTGCTGGACAAGGGCCGCATCGTCGAGCAGGGGCGCCACGACGAGCTGCTGGCGCAACGCGGCCTGTATGCGCAGCTGTGGGAGCTGCAGCTGCAAAAGCAGGAATTCGACCGGGCTGAGCGGCGCCTGTTGCGCCAGTCGCTCCAGCTGGCGGTGCTGCTGGCCAATGTCGTCGATGGCATTCGCGCTCCGCTCGACGCCCGCGGGGTGCAGCTGTACACCCATCTGGCGTCCGAGCCGCTGTATGTCAGTGGCGACCCGGCGGTGCTGTCGCAGGCGCTGACCGACATTGCGCTGCATGCCATCCAGGCGAGCCCGCCGGGCGGGCGTATCGAAATCCGGCTGGAGCGTGTGCAGCAGCGTGCGCGCATCCTGTTGAGCGACAGCAGCCACCGCGCGCCAGCGCCGTCCCAAACCCCGACCCCCGGGCAGGCCAGGCTGGACCCGCTGGTGCTGGCCTCGGCCCTTGAGCGCCAGGGCGGGCGCTTCGAGATACAGCTGCCCACGGCGCTGCGGGGCGCGCGTTACCTGGTCGAGCTGCCGCTGCGGGCGCCGGAGGAAGCCCCCGATGCCACGCCCCAGGCGCAGCAGCAGCCCGGCCAGCGCCTGGGGGCGCTGCAGGTGATGGTCGTCGATGACAGCGGCAGCGCCCGCGCATCACTGGCGCAACTGCTCGGCCAGGAGGGCGCGGAGGCCGCGTTGTTTGCCGACGGCGCGCAAGCGCTCGGCTGGCTGCAAAGCCGGGGTGGGGCGAATGGCGCGCCTTGGCCGCAGGCACTGCTCTGCGATATATCGTTGGGCGAGGAGGATGGACGGCAGGTATTGCGGCAAATTCGGGCGTTGGAGGAGGAGCGCGGCCTGCCGTTGGAGCAGCGCATGTTCGCCGTGGCCCTGACCGGCGCAGACCTGCCCAGCGAACGGCTGGTGGCGCTGATGTCCGGCTTTCAGACGCATCTGCCCAAGGCGGCGCTGCCTACTGCGCTGGTGCCGATGCTGGCCCAGCTCACCGGGACCGCGCAGGCACGCGGATTGCCCGATGAACCAGGCAGGCCCGCTCCGAGGCCTGATGTCACATGAAAGGACTCAGCAATGACACAGCATGACGACAACGGCCGCCAAAGTGCACGCCGCCAGATGCAGCAGGACATGGAAGACCGGCAGCAAGGCGGTGGGCGCAGCCAGGAAGACTACCGCCGCCCATCCGGTGGCAGCGGCCAGGGTGACTGGCGGTCCGAGCAACAGCAAGGCGGCTACCAGAACGAGCAGCAAGGCGGCTACCGGGGCGAGCAGCAAGGCGGCAGCTACGGCGGTGAGGGCGGCTATGGACGCGGCGCTTCAGGCGGCTACCAGGACGACTATGACCGTGGCTATGGACGCGGTCCGCAGGGGCGCGGCCAGCCAGGGCGCGGTCAAGGCGGCGAGGCCTGGGGCGGGGGCTACCAGGGCAGTACGGGCGGCGGTGGCTATTCGCAAGGCTATGGCTCCAGCTCCGGCCAGCGTGGCTTCTATGACGACCAGGACTTCTCACGCGGCGGGCGCCAGGGTGGCCAGGGCCAGGGTGGCTACCAGGGGAACTACCAGGGCTCGCAGGGCGGCTACCAAGGTGGCTACCAAGGCGGCTACCAAGGGGGCTCGCAGGGCAGCTACCAGGGCGGTTTTCCCGGCGGCGGCCCGCAGGACTTTGGCCGCAGCTACGACAACCAGGGTCAGGGCGGGCAGACGTACTCCCGCCAGGGACAGCAAGGTGGGCGCCACCAGCAAGAGCACTACGACCCCGACTACCACCAGTGGCGCGATGAGCAACTCCACGCCCTCGACGAGGATTACCGCTCCTGGCGCAACGACCGCTACAAGAAGTTCTCCGATGAGTTCTCCCAGTGGCGCAGCCAGCGCGCAGGCCAGGGCGGCCAACGGGGTGGCAATACCGGCAGCGGCAGCACCGCGGGCAACACCAGCGCCAGCACCGGTGGCGGCTCCAGCACGGGCACCAGTGGCAGCGCGGACTCTGGCGCCGGCAGCAGTGCCGGTGGCAGCACGAGCAGCGGCAAGGACAGCGGTACTTTGTCGACCGGCCAGAGCGGCTCGGCGTCCGGCGGCAAGACCAGCAAGTAAACCCGGCTTCGCGGTCTGAACGCTGCCCCCGCCTCTGATGGGCGGGGGCATTGCCATTCCTATTGCCGCTTCAGCTGTGGCGCCGGCGCTTTTCCACCGGCTCCAGCCGCAGCAGCTGCCGGTACTTGGTCACGGTGCGGCGGGCCACGACCAGGCCTTGCGCGGCCAATTGGCGGGTGATGTCGGCATCCGACAGCGGCTGCAACGGGTTTTCTGCAGCGATCAACTCGGCAATCACCTCGCGGATCGCGGTGGCCGAACAGGTCTTGCCACTGGCGCTCAGCAACGGGCGAGAGAAAAAATGCTTGAGCTCGAACACGCCCTGGGGCGTGGCGATGTACTTGTTGTTGGTGACACGCGAGACGGTGGATTCATGGATGCCCAGCTCCTGCGCAATTTCGCGCAGCATCAGCGGCTTCATCGCCATCGCGCCAAACTCCAGAAAGCGGTGCTGGCGCCGCACCAGCGCCTGCGCAACATCCAGGATCGTCGCGCAGCGCTGCTCGACATTGCGCAAGGTCCAGCGGGCATCCTGCAGATGCTCGCCCAGATCGGCATGGCCGCGTTGCCGGTGGCGCTGGAACAGGCTTTCATAGACCCGGTTCATCCGCACCCGGGGCATCGCTGCGGGGTTGAGCTGCACATGCCAGTGCGCACCGCTGCGCTGCACGATCACATCCGGCACGATGTAGTCCACCTGCTGGGCGCCATAGGCCCAGCCGGGGTGCGGGTTGAAGCGCTTGATGGCATCCATCGCCCGCTCGATGTCACAGCGGCCTTTTTTCAGCTGCCGGGACAGTTTGGCCACATCATGGGAAGCCAGCGCGCGCAGATGGTCCTGCACCATGGCCAGCGCCAGCGCGCGTACTTCCGGATCGGCAATCGTCTCGCACTGCAGCGCCAGGCATTCGCCAACATTGCGGGCGGCCGTGCCGGCGGGCTCCAGCGATTGCACCAGGCGCAGTGCCACCAGCAGCTCGTCCATCTCGAGTGCAGGGCTGGCGGGCAGCAGCGCCAACAGGTCCTCGAGCGGCGTGCGAAGATAGCCGTCATCGTCCAGCGACTCGACAATGGCGCGCGCCGCACACAGGTCTCTGGGATTCAATGGCATCACGTTGAGCTGGCTGTGCAGGTGCATCGCCAGGCTGACCGCGCTGGCGGCCAGGTCCATCGCCGAGGGCTCGAGCCCGGCACTGACCTGGGCGCCCAGGCCCGGCTCAGCGGTCCACATCAGCCGGTCGTCGGCCGCCGCATCATGCAGCACCACACTGGGCTCCTGTTCCTCGCTGTCATCGGGCTCTTCGAGAAACGGGTTTTCGTCGATCTTGTGCCGCAGCAGCGCCGAAAATTCGAGCGACGACATCTGCAGCATCTGCACCGCCCGCTGCAGCCGTGGTGACAGGGTCTGGGACTGGTGCGTGTCGGCGCGCAATAGCATGGAGCCCATGTGCATTCCTTGTGGTGAAGCTAAACACAGCCGTCAATGCAATGATCATGCCCAGTGGCGCAGTGGGGGCGGGCCTGCATGCCGCCGGGAGCGCAAACTGCAGAGGCAGTGGGGACCGGCGCGGTGGTTGCGGCGAAAACGGCCCGCAGCGCAGATCCGGATGCCCGTATTTGCAGAAAATCTTTCCGTCTGATGGCGGTTCCATCGGCAATTTCTGCCAGCGCAGCAAAGCTAGGAAGAGGTACAGACATGCACAACAGCAGCGGGCCAGGCCCGGCAAGAACGGGCGATAGCCGCAGCGGCACCCACTGCGGCGGCAAAAGCGGGCAGGACACAGCATGGACAGCACATTGAAACCGGGGCTCGTCTGTCTGCTGGTCGTCGCCGCCGCTGCCGGTGCGGCGGCGGCGATGGCACTGGTGGACCGCTGGGGTGCAGGCACATCCAGCCGCGCTGCGGCCGGCTGGCTGGCACTGTGGCTGGCCGTGGCGTTGGGCGTGCTGCTGGGCTGGCGCTGGCGGGCGGCGGCAACTGCCAGCCGGCCCACGGCAGTAGACCCGGGATTGCGGGCAGCCGCTTACCGCCAGGTCGCCGACCGCTTTTCCCATGAGCTGAACAACCAGCTGGGCATCATGAGCAACAGCGCCTACCTGATCGAGCGGCGCTCGCAGGACCCCCGGCTGGACATGCCGGTGCAGGCCATGCTGCGGGCGGCCGACTGTGCGAGCAAGCTGGGCTTTCACCTGTACCGGCTCAGCAGCAGCCAGGGTAGGCCGGGGCAGACCATGGACATCAGCCATTGGTTGCCCAGCCTGCAGGATGTGATGGCGCTGGCGCTGGGCAAACGTGCCAGCCTCGACCTGCATGCCGCGCCTGCAGCCCTGCAGATCTGCATCGATCCAGATGCGCTGGAGCTGGCGATGGCGAGCCTGCTGTCCGGCATAGGGCCCAAGCTGGAACCTGGCAGCCGTGTCGGCCTGAGCGTGCACCAGCTCGAGACCGCAGAAGGCTGGCCGATCCCGCCCGGCGCCTATGTGGGCCTGCATTTGCAAATGCTCTGTGTGGTGCCGCCCGGCGCGGTAGGCGAGGGGCCCCGGCCTGATGCGCAATGGGTGCCTGCCCAGCAAGCGGACGACGCCGGCATGCAGTTGCTAGGCCAGTTGGTGACGCTCGAGGGGGGGCATGCGCGCCTGCGCGAGGAGCCCGGTGGACGGGTGGCGCTGTGGGTACTGCTGCCCCAGGCGCTGAGCCCGCTGCGGGCAGCCACTTAAGCCCTTGTCCCACGGCCGCTGGGCATGGACCTTGCCGAACCGGGAGGCGGTCGCCTTTGACCGTCACCACAGTCACAGGAGCACACCATGCACTCGTTCCATACCTCGGCCCTGGTAGCCATCTCCGCCTGCATCCTCATGCCTCTGGCCGCCAGCCATGCGCAAACGCCCTCGACGGGCATGTCCGGCAATGCCGACGCCCAGCAGACCCAGCCCGCGTCATCCGGCGCCAACGCCACTGGCCAGGGTGGCAGCAACGCCAGCGGCAGCACGAGCGGCGCCACCGGCAGCAGCGGCACAGCGACGCCACCGGTAGGGGATTACTCCAACCGTCCGGGCGCTCCGAGCTCGCCCGCCAATGCAGGCGGTACGAGCGGTGCAGGCAGTACCGCAACGGACCGTCAGTCCACCGGAGGCGCGGGCACGGGCGGCACCGGCGGCACCAATGGCAACGCCAGCGGTGCCACCGGTGGCAGCAGCAGCGGCAATGGCGCCATGGGCAACACGCGTCCTGCACGCGCCGACCGGGGCTGAGCGCCCCCCACGCCCCCCTGCGCCCTGGCAGCCGCAGCCCGCGCTGCCAAGGGCTGCACGAACGGAAAGGCCTGCCGCAAGCTTTGCACCTCCGGCAGCACATAGGCGTAGCCACCGCCGCTGGAAAATGCAGCGTGCAGGCTGCGGTTGTAAACGGCGATCGGCACGTTGATGCAGCCGTAGGAGATACGGTTGTCGGCGGCCGAGCGGGTCATCAGCCGCGGCAGCCGCCGATCCTGCGGTCCGCCGGGCCGTACCCGGTGCAGCGAGACGGCCGCACCATAGTCCAGCCACAAGATGTCTTCCCCCGCCAGATTGCGTCCCGGCTCGAGCCAGAAGCGCCCGGCAGGTGTCGTGCGTTCATCAGCGCGAATCTGGCCGAGCGGGCGCTGACCGATGCCGGGCACTGAGGCATCACCTCTGGCACTTCCCAGCAGCACCGCCGTGCTCTCGACCAACTGGCCGCGCGCATCGTAGATCCACAGCCGGGCCTCGCGCTTGTCGACGATCACGAACGGGCGCGCGCGGTGGTCGCCGGTCCGCACAATCCAGTGCTGCATGCTGGCCGCCTCGGCTGAGGGCTGCGCCACCTGCGCTTGGCTGGTGGGCACCAGCAGTACCAGAACGGGCATCAGCGCCCGCGCTGCACTGCAGCGCAGAGAGCCGGCGGTTCGCCGCTGTGGCGGTGGTTGCATACGAATTCCTTCGCTGGGGGTGGCGCTGGCAGGGCAAATGCTGTGCCGATGCCGCTGCGCGTGGCCCGCAGGAATGCCGATTGCCCGATACCGGCCATGAAACCCCATAGCCATTTTGTAGACCACGATGCGGCCCGCGCGGCCGTTGCGCTGGCGCTGCCGTCCATCGAGAAACTGCTGCAATGCCCCGGCGTCAGCGCCTGCCATGTGCTGCATCTGGTGGTGCTCGACCCCGGCCGCCCCCATGGCAGCTGCCCGTTTGATGAAGCGGTGCTCTACGAGCATTCGGTGGGCCCGCGCGCGCACTGGGATGCCGACTACGCCCAGTTTGCCCGCGACAAGGCGCGGCTGTGCTGGCGCCACCGCATGGGGGGCCGCCAGCTGATCCTGATGGAGCCCCACCGTTTGGCCCATGACGACTCCCTGCTCTGGGGCGGCGTCTGGCTGGACGGCCTGGTGGTCGCGGCCAGTGGCGCCCTGTCCAGCTGGGACGAGGCCTGCTCGCTGATGGTGGCGGCCCACTTGCGTGCGATTGCGCTGGACCGCTCCACGGGTATGGAAATTGCCGGGGTACTGGCAGTGAAGTCTTGAACCGGTACAGCGATCCAACAGCAAGGAGCGAGTGATGGATGACGACAAGCGTTTGAACATTGCAATGATCAGCGAGCACGCCTCGCCCCTTGCGTTGACCGGCAGCACCGATGCCGGGGGCCAGAATGTCTATGTGGACAGCGTCGCCCGCTGCCTGGGGGAGATGGGCCACCAGGTGGATGTGCTGACGCGCCGCGACGACCCCGATCTGCCCGCCGAGGTTGAGATGGCGCCTGGCGTGCGGGTGCTGCATATCGATGCAGGCCCTGCACACCACATTCCCAAGGAAAAATTGCTGCAGTGGATGCCTGATTTTGCGCAGCAAGCGCGCAGCTTGCTGGAGCCCCGCCGCCGTTATGACGCGATCCATGCGAACTTTTTCATGTCTGGTTGGGTGGGCATGGCCCTGCGCAGTGCGCTGCGTGCGCCGTTGGTGACGACCTTCCATGCGCTGGGGCTGGTCCGGCGCGAACACCAGGGCGCGGCCGACGGGTTTCCTAATGAGCGCGAGACCATCGAGCGGGCGCTGGTCCATGGCTCGGACCGGCTGATTGCCGAATGCCCGCAGGACCGCAGCGACCTGATCCGGCTCTATGGCGCAATGCCGTCGCATATCGACACGGTGGCCTGCGGGGTCGACACCCAGCTGTTCCGTCCCGGCTCGCGCAGCGAGGCGAGGGCGCGGCTCGGACTGGTGCAGGATGAATTCATCGTGCTGCAGCTGGGGCGCATGGTGCCACGCAAGGGCATTGACAACGTGATCCGCGCACTGGCGCTGTTGCCGCGCACGGTGCCCGCCCGGCTGGTGGTGGTCGGTGGCGAGCAGCGCATTCCGGACCCCGAGACCTGCCCTGAGCTGGACCGGTTGATGGGCCTGTCGCATTCGCTGGGTATCAGCGAGCGGGTGAGCTTTGCCGGCCGCCGCGATCGTGAGGAGCTGCGTGACTGGTACCTGGCGGCCGATGTATTCGTCACCACGCCCTGGTACGAGCCGTTCGGCATCACGCCGCTGGAAGCGATGGCATGCGGCACCCCGGTGATCGGCAGCAAGGTGGGCGGCATTGCCTATACCGTCTGTGACGGGGTGACGGGCTACCTCGTCGAGCCCAAGCAACCACAGGCGCTGGCGCAGGCCCTGCAGAAGCTCCATGCGCAGCCGCGCCTGGCCCGGGCGATGGGGCTGGCCGGGATGCAGCGCGTGCACAAGCATTTCACCTGGGGCCAGATTGCGCGCGACCTCGCTGCTGTGTTCCAGCGCCTGTCGTCCGCCGGCGGGCGCCTGGGGGCTGCAGCCCCGGCATCGCCGGGCCCCTGGAACGCGCTGTCTGCGCCGCCCTGGCAAACTCCCGCGCTGGGGCAGGGGGGCTATGCGGGGTGGCAGCGATGACCGGCCGCAAGCCCGCGATTTTTGTCGACAAGGACGGCACCCTGGTCGAAAACGTGCCCTACAACGTCAACCCCGAGCTGCTGGAGTTCCGCCCGGGGGCATTGCAGGCCATGGCCGACTTGGCGCAGCAGGGCTATGAGCTGGTGGTGGTGACCAACCAGAGCGGCGTGGCCCGCGGCTATTTCTCGCAAGCAGAGCTGCTCGTGCTGCGCGATGCGCTGGCCCGGCGTCTGCGCGAGGAAGCCGGTGTGCAGCTGCGTGGTTTCCAGTTCTGCCCCCACCAGGCCAGCCCGGATGGGGCGCCGGTCTGTGTGTGCCGCAAACCTCTGCCCGGCATGATCGAGGAGGCCGGTGATCTCTACGACATCGACCTGGCGCGTTCCTGGATGATCGGAGATACCTTGGACGATGTCGAAGCGGGCAGCGGCGCCGGTTGCCGCACCATCCTTTACGACTCCGGCGGGGAGACCGTCTGGAAGCCAGGACCCGGGCGCGCGCCTTCGGCGCGCTGCACGGCGTGGGAAGAGGTCGTCCGCATCATTCTGGAGCCGGCATGACCTCGGCCTCTGGCGCATTGGCGCCACGCCGGGTGGCGGTGTTCCGGGCGCTGATGCTGGGGGACATGCTGGTGGCGACCCCTGCATTGCGCGCTGTCCGCGCGGCCTGGCCGCAGGCGGAAATCACCCTGGTGGGGCTGCCCTGGGCCGAGGCGCTGGCCGACCGGCTGGACAGCATCGATCGTTTTGAGCCCTTTGCCGGTTGGCCCGGTCTGCCCGAAGTGGCTGAGCCCACGCTGCAGCAGCGCGAGCGGTTTCTGCAGCGCATGCGCACGCGCCATTTTGACCTGGTGCTGCAACTGCACGGCTCGGGCGGCATCGTCAATGCGATGCTGGCCCAGTGGCAGGCCGGCCGCTTGGCCGGGTTCTGCGAAGAGGGGGCCTGCCCGGGCGGGCGGGATGCGCCGGATGCCCCGGATGCAGCCCTTTTTTTGCGCTGGCCGGACCAGGGCCATGAGCTGCAGCGCCTGCTGGCGCTGACCCGGCACCTGGGCCTGCCAGCCACCAGCAGCGACCTGGATTTCCCGCTGCACGCGGGAGACTACCAGCGCGCCCATGCGCTGGTGCCGCGCAACCGCCGCTACGTGATCGTGCATGTGGGCTCGCAACTGCCGTCGCGCCGCTGGCCGGCCGGCTATTTTGCAGAAGTGGCCGACCGCCTGGCCGAGGTGGGCTGGCCGGTCGTACTGACCGGCACTGCGGCCGAGCGCGAGCTGGTCGCCTCGGTGGCCTCGCTGATGCGTGCGCCGTGCACCAACCTCTGCGGCCAGACCGATCTGTGGACCCTGGGCACGTTGATCGACAGCGCCGCGCTGCTGGTCTGCAATGACACCGGCGTCTCCCATATCGCCGCTGCACTGCAGACGCCCAGCGTCGTGGCGGCCTGCGGCAGTGACACCGGCCGCTGGGCGCCGCTGGACCGTTCCCGCCATCGGGTGCTGGCCCATGCGCTCGAGTGCCGGCCCTGTGCGCACCGGGTCTGTCCCATCGGCCATCCCTGTGCCTGGGGGCTGTCGGCCGATACGGTGGCGCGGTCCGCTCTGGAGCTGCTCACCACCGGCCGATGGCACACCGGCCCCTCGCCAGGCGCACCGCAAGTGCCCGCCTGGCCTTACAAGGAACACCATGAGCATGCAACTCTCCGCTGAGCGGACCGTGCCCGTACTGCTGCAGCCGCGCAGAAAACTGCGGGTGCTGACCTGGCACGTCCACGGCAACTATCTCTACAACCTGACGCAGGTGCCGCACGCGTTCTGGCTCGTCACCGATACGGCGCGCAGCACCCACCACAGTGGCCGCAGTGGCAGCTTGCCCTGGGGGCCGGATGTCCATGAAGCGCCGCTGGCGCAGATCCAGTCGATGGAGTTCGACGTGGTGCTGTACCAGTCCAGACAGGCCTGGGAGACGGACCGCCATCTGCTGAGCGCGGCGCAGCAGCGCCTGCCCCGCATCGTGCTGGAGCATGACCCGCCGCAGGACAGCCCTACCAACACGCTGCACTGGTGCCAGGACCCGCAGGCCTTGCTGGTCCATGTGACCCATTTCAATGCGCTGATGTGGGACAACGGCGTCACGCCTTTCCGGGTGGTGGAGCACGGCGTCAAGCCGCTGGCCGAGCATGTCTGGAGCGGCGAGCTGGCCCAGGGGCTGGTGGTGGTCAACAACATCGGGCGGCGCGGCAGGCGGTTGGGGCTGGATATATGGCAGCAGGCTGCAGCGCAGGTGCCCTTGTGTCTGGTGGGCATGGGCAGCAAGGAAGTGGGAGGCGCTGGCGAGGTGGCGCAGCAGGCCTTGCCCGAACTGATGGCGCGCCACCGCTTCTTCTTCCATCCCGTGCGCTACACCAGCCTGGGCTTGGCCGTCATCGAGGCGATGATGATGGGCTTGCCGGTCGTCGGGCTGGCGACCACCGAGCTGGCCACGGTCATCACCAGTGGCAAGAACGGCTTTATCGACAACCGGATGGACCGCCTGGTCGAGACCATGCAGCTCCTGCTGCTCGACCGTGGCCTGGCGGCGGAGTGGGGCAGCCAGGGCCGCCGGCTGGCGCGCGAGCGCTTTGCGATCGAACGCTTTGCCAGCGACTGGAGCCGGGTGTTGCAGGAAGTGACCGCATGACCGGGGGGCGGTTACCCGGCCACGCGGACAGGCCACCCGCCCTGTGCAGCGCGCTCACTGGGGGCTGGTGTAGCCCTTGAGGCGGTTGTACAGGGTCTTGAGACTGATGCCCAGCACGGCGGCCGTGCGCTCCTTCTGGTAGAGGCATTCCTTCAGCGTCGCCTCGATCAGCTGGCGCTCGGCGGTCGCCATCGAGATACCTACCGGAAGCTGCAAGGTGGCCTCGGCTGCCGGCGGCTGCGGCGTGTCGGGGTCCCCGGCGGCGGCGGTTGCCGCCAGCGGGCGGATCTGTGCCGGCTCCTGGACGTCCATCACCGCCAGCGGCGCGCCGGTTCCGGTCTTGGGCAACCATTCCTCGTCAATGACGCCGCCCTCGGCCATGACGTAGGCCCGCTGGATGGCATTGCGCAACTCGCGCACATTGCCCGGCCAGCGGTAGCTGGTGATCTGCGCGATGGCGCCTGCGCCGAGCTTCTTGGGCTCGCCTTCCTGGGCCGATATGGCACGCAGAAAATGCTCGGCAAGCAGGGGCACATCGCTGAGCCGCTCGCGCAACGGTGGCATCTGCAGCGGAAACACATTGAGGCGGTAGAGCAGGTCCTCGCGCAGCCGGCCTTCCTTGACCGCTTCGAAAGGGCAGCGGTTGGAGGCGGCAATGATACGGACATCGGCCTGCAGGCTCTGGGCCGAGCCGACGCGATGGAAAGTGCTGGTCTCCAGCACCCGCAGCAGCTTGACCTGCAGGTCCAGCGGCATTTCGGTCACTTCGTCCAAAAACAGGGTTCCGCCGGCGGCGCGCTCGAAAAAGCCCTGGTGTTGCCGGTCGGCGCCGGTGAAACTGCCTTTTTCGTGGCCGAAGAACTCACTCTCCATCAGGTTCGGAGAAATCGCGCCGCAATTGACGGCGACAAACGGCTTGGTGCTGCGGGCACTCCTGTCATGCAGGGTCTGCGCCGCCATCTCCTTGCCGGTCCCACTCTCGCCGGTGATGAAGACCGTGATGGACGTGGGAGCCACGCGGGCAATCTGCGCATAGATGCGCTGCATCACAGGCGCCCGGCCCCACAGCCGCCCAAACTGGCCCTGCGCGGTCATCGTGGGCGCCAGTGCCGCATCGCGCGCTTCGGCGCTCAGCGGGCGGGACGCGGGTGACAACGCGGTCAGCTGCGCCAGAATTTTTTTCAACCGGGGAAACTGCACCGGCTTGACCAGGTAATCGGTAGCGCCATGGCGCAGGGCCGCGATCGAGGTGTCCAGGCTGGCATGGCCGGTGACCAGCACCACCAACGCATCGCCGACGACGTCGGCGTCCTTGAGCAGGTCCATACCACTGCCGTCAGGCAGCTGGATATCCAGCAATACCAGCGCCGGTTGCTGCAGCGCCATCTGGCGCCGCGCGTCGCGCAAGCTGTGCGCCACGGCGACCGAAAAATCATCGTCGGCGATCAAGGCCCGCATACTGGCTGCCGAGTCGGTATCGTCATCGACGATCAATACATGCTTCATAACCCTCGTTCCTCCACGACCCCCACAGACAATCAACACTGTCATGATGGCACCGAAGGCGGCGACAGACTGTGTGAAAAAGTGTCAATTTAGGTGAAGATGCTATTTGCCTTGTAGGAGAAATCTGGAGAATCCTGTCCCGCAACTGACGCTGGCTACAGGAGGCGCTATCGCATGGTGTGCTGGCAGGCGAAGACCCTGGTGAAGGCGGCTGCGGTGGCGCTAGGTATTTTTATTCGTAAAATCTATAACGATTGTTTATAGCTACATAGGCAGCGGACCGATAGCGTGGCTGCTGTCGGGTCGGCACGGCGCCATGGCGCGTCGAGAATGCCATGCCATCCCACTGCCAGGTGCCCACGGCATGTGCTGCGCGGGCGTTAGGGGTGGCGTCAGTGCGCCGGCAACCGCGCCTTGCGGGCAGTTTGGGCCCGCGCCTGCAGCAGCTCCGCTTCTGTCACTACGGCGGTACCGAACTTGGCTACCGCGAGGCCAGCAGCGGCATTGGCACCCCGTACGGCATCGTGCAATGGCTCGCCCGCAGCCAGACAGGCCGCCAGCGCGGCCAGCACCGTGTCGCCCGCGCCGCTGACATCGAACACCTCATGCGCTGCCGACGCGATGTGCACCGCAGGCTGGCCAGCGCTGAACAGGGACATGCCCCGGCTCCCCCGGGTCACGAGCAGATGCTCCAGGCGCAGCCGCGCCCGCAGCGCTTCCATCAGAGAGGCGAACTCGGTGTCATCGCTCCAGCTGCCGGTGACGGCAGCCGCTTCCTTTTCATTGGGTTTGAGCAGCCAGGCACCGGCATACTGGTCAAAGCAGTTGCCCTTGGGGTCCACCAGCACCTGGCAGCCCTGTTGCCGGGCCTGTTGCAGCAGCTGGTCGCACTGGGCCAGCACGCCTTTGTGGTAGTCGCTCAGCACCACCCAGGGGTGTTGCGGCAGCAGCTCGGCCACCAGCGCGCACAGCGCCTGCAGCGCGTCTGGCGGAATGGGCTGCTCGATGTCGACGCGCAGCAGCTGGTGGTGGCTGCAGACGGCCCGGATCTTCTGGGTCGTCGTGGCCTGCGGGCTGCGTACGGCCTTCAGGGTCACACCGGCCGCCTCAATGAGGCCGCTCAACTGGTCACCTGCTGCATCGCTACCCAGCCAGGTGACCAGGGTGGAGACACTGCCGAGCGACGCCAGATTGGCGGCCACATTCGCCGCGCCCCCTGCGCGTTGCCACTCATGGTGCATCGACAGGACTGGCACCGGCGCCTCGGGGGAGATGCGGTCCACCTGGCCGTCCCAGTAGCGGTCAAGCATGCCATCGCCCACGACGAGTACGGGCTGCGCCACGCGGGAAGGCAGGAAGCCGGATGGATAGCCATCAAGAGGGAGATAAGTCATCATGTGCTCCTGCAAAAATGCTTGTCGAAGCGGAACATCCGGTTCGGTGGCGGGCATGTGCCGGCTCCGGGCGCAGGCCGGCCGGGCCCGCCGGCCAGCCTGCCCGGCGCTTACACACGCGGTGGATCGCTCTCGCGTTCGAAATGGCGATGCTGGGTGATCGCGCTGACGAAGTCCTCGAAATCGGAGGCCGTCGCACCCATCACCACCCCAGGGTCCTGCTCGCCGCTGGGCAGCGACGTCGGAATCTTGGCCATCTGCATCAGCGCCGAGGCATCGGGCATCACCAGGATGGGCTTGCAATGGCGGTACTGGTTCAGGATGTACTCGGCGGTATAGCCATTGGCGGCCAGCGCCTGCACCCCTGCATCCCCATTGGCCAGCGCCAGCGCGTCGAACAGAAAGCTCGGCTCGTTCTCCAGCGATGCATCGGCATCGATCGCGACGCCGTCAGCGGTTGCCACCGGGCCGATGCGCGGCGCGACAAAGCGGGGCACCGCGCCCTGCGCAAACAGCGCCTGGTGCAATGCGACGGCGCTCTCTCCATCGGAGCCGTCCGCCACCAGGATGGCGACCTTGCGGCCCTGGATATGCATCTCGCCGGGGCGCGAGACCAGCGACAGCGCGGGCGACTGCAACACCTCGGGCGTGGCGGGTTGCACCAGCGCCAGCGGCATGGCCTCGGGCAGCGCCGCAATGCCCAACCCCTGGGCGACCTGCATGGCCAGCGCGTCGGAGACATTGCGCAGCGACGAGACCATGCGCTCGCGGATGGCGGGCACCGTCACCTTGCTCAGCTCGAAACGGAAGGCGGCAGCAATATGGGCCTGCTCGACCGGGCTTTGGCTATCGAAGAACAGCTTGGCCTGCGTGTAGTGGTCGGCAAACTTCTCCGGTTTGGCGCGCACCTTGCCTTGGGCCTCCTGCGCCTGCATGCGCGCTGGCACCGAGACAAAGCCCTGCGCGGCGCCCGCCTGGAACGGGCAGCCACCGGCCAGCGAATTGGGCTCATAGGCGACCTTGCCGCGCGCAATGGCCTGCCGGTGCATGCCATCGCGCTGGTTGTTGTGCACCTGCACGACCGGTGCATTGATCGGGATTTCATGGAAATTGGGGCCGCCCAGCCGAGATATCTGGGTGTCCACATAGGAGTGGATGCGGCCGGCCAACAGCGGGTCGTTGGAGAAGTCGATGCCCGGGATCACATGGGCGGCGCAGAACGCGACCTGTTCGGTCTCGGCAAAGAAGTTGTCCGGGTTGCGGTTGAGCACCATGCGCCCGACGGGGCGCACAGGCACCAGCTCTTCCGGGATGATCTTGGTGGCATCCAGGATGTCGAAGCTGAAGCCATCGGCTTCTTCCTCGGTGAAGACCTGCACGCCCAGTTCGTACTCGGGGTAGGCGCCGGCCTCGATGCGCTCCCACAGATCGCGGCGGTGGTAGTCGGGATCGGCGCCAGAGATCTTCAGTGCTTCGTCCCACACCAGAGAATGCGTGCCGGCCATCGGCGTCCAGTGGAATTTGACAAACACCGACTGCCCTTCCGTATTAACCAGCCGGAAGGTGTGCACCCCGAAGCCCTGCATCGTCGCATAGCTGCGCGGTATCGCCCGGTCCGACATCAGCCACATCAGCATGTGGGTGGACTCGGGCATCAGCGACACAAAGTCCCAGAACGTGTCGTGCGCACTGGCGGCCTGGGGCATCTGGTGGTGGGGCTCGGGCTTGACGGCATGGACCAGGTCGGGAAACTTCATCGCATCCTGGATGAAGAACACCGGCATGTTGTTGCCGACCAGGTCCCAGTTGCCTTCGTTGGTATAGAACTTGACGGCAAAGCCTCGCACATCGCGGGCCGTGTCCTTGGAGCCGCGTTCACCCTGCACCGTTGAAAAGCGCACGAAGACCGGGGTGACCTTGCCGGCCTTCTGAAAAGGCGCCGCACGCGTCAGGTCGGTCAACGGCTCGTAGCATTCGAAATAGCCATGGGCCCCAGAGCCTCGGGCATGGACGATGCGCTCAGGAATGCGCTCATGGTCGAAGTGCGTGATCTTCTCGCGCAGGATGAAGTCCTCCAGAAGCGCAGGCCCTCGCTCGCCATATTTGAGCGAGTTCTGGTTGTCGGCAACCGGCACCCCCTGGTTGGTGGTCAGGACTTGGCCCTCGGAGTCCACGCGCACCCGGTCGAGCGTGCCGATGGTCGCGTTCGTGCCAGCGGGCGCGATGCTGCCGGTCTTGGCCGAGGTTTCCAGCTCCGACAGCGTGCTGGCGGTGGGAAGCCGGGATGGCGCATCGGCATGTGCGCCGGGCGCCGGGCTGAGGCCGCTGTCGAAGCCATGCTCGCCCGCCTTGTTGGGGTTGTAGGGGCGGGCTGCGGCCAGTTCCTCGGTTTGCGCTGCTTTGAGCGACAGCAGATCGGCCGCCCCGCTGGCAGCCGGCCCGCTGTCCGTATTGCGCGCAGGTGCGGCTTGGGTGCTGGGGCTGGACACGGAATCAGTGGTTTTGGGCATGGAACACCTTTTCATGGGGGAGGGAAGAGCAGGCCCGCGAACGGGTCACAGAGCGCGACGGCGCCTTCGGCCTGGTAGGCATCTGCCTGTACCGCATGCCACAAGAGGCTTGCGGCAACGGACGGCTCCCCACACAGGGCAAATGCCGTGCCTGCGGGCCTGCGGCGGCAGAAACCAAGGCAGAACCCATCTCCTCGCGGCCAGGCACGCCAATTGCCGGTGGCATGTCGAGGATCTATGCCCTGCCGGGGCATATGCCCTGCATCACCCAGGAGAGCCCTATGACCCCTTCTTATGACCGTGCACCTTTCCTCGCTGCCGTGCTGGGACTGGCGGCGGCGCTGCTGCCACCGCTGGGGTATGCCCAAGCGGCTGCGGCCCCCGACGCGGATGCGTCGCATGGCGCGATCATCGACCGGACGCCCGAGCGCCGGGTGCCGGAGCGCCCCGCTGTTCCGGCCCCCCGCAGCACCGATCCGGAACCCGATGAAAGCCGCCAGACGCTTCCCGATGCCGACAGGCGGCATGACACGCGCCCGGACCACGACGCATCGGGGCGCCTGGCTGTGCCGCAGCCAGACCGCGATGGCATTCCGGATGCGTCCACGGCGCCTGCTGCCCCTGCGGCCAACGGTGCCCCCGGCGCACCGCCTGACCGACCCGCTCCCGGACGGACCCCTGTACCTGCCCCCGTCCGCTGAAACCCGGCGCCCAAGAACCTCGACACCGAAGGAAACCCCCTATGAAAGCCTTGACCTACCACGCTGCCAAGGATGTGCGCTACGAATCGATGCCCGACCCCGTTCTTCGCGACGATGAGGACATCATCATCCAGGTCACCGCCACGGCGATCTGCGGCTCGGACCTGCATATCTACCGGGGCAAGATTCCGGACATGGAGTCCGGGGACATCCTGGGCCACGAATTCATGGGCGTGGTGCAGGAGGTCGGGCCCGCAGTGCGCCATGTCCAGAGAGGCGACCGCGTGGTGGTGCCGTTTGTCATCGCCTGTGGCGAGTGCTTTTTCTGTGACAAGGCCTTGTTTGCCGCCTGCGAAGAGACCAACCCCGGGCGCGGGGCGATTCTCAACAAGAAAAAACTCCGGCCGGGCGCGGGCATGTTCGGCTACAGCCACCTCTACGGCGGCTATTCCGGCGGCCAGGCGGAATATGCGCGGGTGCCCAAGGCCAATACCGGGCCCATCGTGATACCGGCGGCCCTCAGCGATGAGCAGGTGCTGTTTCTGTCCGATATTTTGCCGACCGGTTACCAGGCGGCGCTGAACGCGCGCGTGAGCCCGGGCTCATCGCTGGCCATTTTTGGCGCCGGGCCGGTGGGCTTGATGGCGGCGCTGTGTGCCCGTTTTCTCGGTGCGGAGCGGATCTTCATGGTCGACGACAACGATGAGCGCCTCGATTTCGCGCGGCAGACCTATGGTGTCACGCCGATCAATTTCGACAAGATCGACGACCCGGCCGACTTCATCCTCGAAGTGACCAAGGGCCGGGGGGTGGACGCGACGATCGACGCCGTGGGCTTTGAGGCCAAGGGCAGCGCGGTCGAGACCTTGCTGACGAACCTGAGGATCGAAGGCTCCAGCGGCAAGGCGCTGCGCCAGTGCATTGCCGCCACGCGCCGGGGCGGCGTGGTCAGCGTTCCGGGGGTCTATGCCGGGTTCATCCACGGCTTCCTGTTCGGCGATGCGTTTGAAAAGGGGCTGTGTTTCGAGATGGGCCAGACCCATGTGCAAAAGTACCTGCCGGAGCTGCTGGGCCATATCCTCAGCGGCGCGATGCACCCCGAGGTGATCATTTCCCACCGCATGGCCTTGGCCGATATCGTCAAGGGCTATGAGATTTTCGACAAGCAGCAGGACCATTGCCGCAAGGTGATATTGACGCCCTGATGCGGGCAGGCACTGCCGGGGTAGTGTGGTTTCATGCGCAAGCCTGCAATTGTTTCTGCAAATCTTTCTCTCCGCTGCGGGAGTAAAGCCCGGCACAACGGCATTTCCCTCAACGTGTTCCCATGGCATGGATCCTGCATTAATCGGTGTGCCGAAGCTCTTTTCGGTAATTCCTCCAGGAGAGAATCATGACCCAGCAACATCGCAATGATACGAACCAGAAGCAGGACAACAACGCCAAGTCCGAGCAGCAACGCGGCGGCGCGCAGCAGCAGAACCAGGACAGCAGCCAGCGCAAGCAAGACCAGCAAGGCAACAAGAGCGAAGGCAGCAAGAACGACGCCAACAAAGGCAGTCAGCAGCGCTAAGCGGCCTGCGGCTTGGTAGCCATTACCAAGCCGCTTTTTGATGACCTCATCGCTTCCAGGTTCTATCCCATGCCCGATGCTTTCACGCCCGATGATGTTTTTCTTGACCAGGTTATCTCCGGCTTGGATATGTCCCAAGATAACCAGGTGCTGTGCACAGTCCAATATGCGGACAAGGACAAAGATGATTATCTCTCCGATATATGGCTGCTTCCCACCGAACCGGGGGCAGCACCGCGGAAGTTGACGGCTGAGCCGTCCAAGAATACGGCGGCGCGCTGGTCTCCGGACGGCCGGCAGATCGCGTTTCTGTCGGACCGGCGTGATGGCACCGCGCAGCTGTACCTGATGCCGGGTGAGGGCGGTGAGGCCCGGCAGATCACCAACCTGGCCCGTGGCGCCAACGATATCCGCTGGCGCCCCGATGGCCAGGCACTGCTGGCGCTGGGCAATGTCACCGTGGACCCCGACGCGGGCCGCGAAGGTGCGCGCCAACGCGACGGCGCCCATCGGGCAGCCCCGGATCTGAATGCGCCGCAGCGCTGCTGGCGGCTGCCGTACAAGATGGATGGCAGGGACTACACGCTGCATACCCGCAACCACCTGTTTTTGGTGGCGGTGCCCGGCGGCCAGACCACGCAGCTGACCGCAGGTGACTACGATGTGCGCGCGGCCGCCTGGAGCCCGGACGGCAACAGCATCTGCATTGCCAGGACGCGTGAGGCAGACAACGAATACCACTGCACCGATATCTGGTTGCTGCATTTGCAGGACGGCCAGGTCGCGCAGTCCGAGCGCCTCAGTGTGGCGCAAAGCAACAGCGCCTCGCCGAGCTGGTCACCCGATGGACGCTGGATCGTCTTCATGGGGGCCGAGCAGGCCGGCGATGCCCAGAACCGGCTGTGGCTGATCGATCTGCACAGCAAGAAGGTCAGCGGCCTCGGGTCCGCATCGCTGGAGGTGCTGGCCGGCGATCTGTGCTGGTCCAAGGATTCGCGTTCACTGGGCTTTGTGCAGGTCAAGAACGGTCTGCAGTGCGCCGCCTCGATAGCCATACCTGCGGGCGAGGTCCGGATATTGCGGGGCGGAGATTTCCATGTCGGCGCGCTGGTTCAGGCCAATGGCCTGGCGTATACGCGGGAAGACCTGGTGCATCCGCAGGAAGTCTATTTCCAAGGGCCCGGCGATGCGCAGGAACGCGCCATCAGCCATTTCAACGACTGGCGGAATGACCGGCACGCGATGGTGGCCGAATACCGCCGTTTTCAGGTGCCCGATGGCAACGGAGGCAAGGAGTCTGTGGATGCCTGGATATTGCGTCCGGACAAGGCATCGGGGTGTTTTGCTCCGTCCACCAGGCCCTTGCTGCTCGATTTTCACGGCGGCCCTGCCAGCTATGTGGACCTGACATTTGCATCGCACGCTTACTGGCAGATGCTGGCATCCCAGGGCTGGACGGTGGTGTCGGCGAACGCGGTGGGATCGAGCAGCTACGGCAGAGCGTTTTGTGGCCGCCTGCGCGGCAAATGGGGCGAGCTGGACCTGCCCCAACACCTGGATATTGTCCGTCAGCTCCAAGCGGACGATCTGGTGGACGCGCATGTGGCAGTGACCGGCAACTCCTATGGCGGATTCATGGCGGCCTACAGCATCGCGCATGAGAGCAGCTTGAAAGCCGCCGTTGTCAGTGCGCCTGTCGCCAATATCGAATCCCATTTCGGCACGTCGGACAGCGGGTACTACTCGGATACCTATTCGATGGACCTGCCGCAGGAAGATTTCCGCCGCACGGTCTACCGCCTGTCGCCGACCTTTTCGATCGAACATGCGACGGCACCGACCTTGTTCATTCAGGGGCTGGAAGACCAGCGTTGCCCGCGTTCGCAGACCGAAGAACTGTATGTGAAGCTGGCCTACCTGGGTCAGGCCAGAACCGAGATGGTGCTGTATCCGGGAGGCAGCCATTCGTTCGCGGTGTCCGGCAAGCCGTCGCACCGGGTCGATCTGCTCGAGCGCATGCGGGCCTGGATGGCCGATTCGCTGCCAAAGGCATGACCGGGATGCGCTTTTTCAATCGAGGGCTGAGCGGCGGTGACCTTGTGTCCGCAGCCGCCAACAGCCCAGCAACCAGGAGACCGAGATGAATGCAGACAAATCGCCCAGCCGGGCCCGGCGGGTATTGCCGGGGCTGGCGTTGGCACTGGCCAGCATGCTGGCGCTGAGCGCCTGTGACCGCGACAAGGCAGACTCCGCGTTTCCCGTCCCCAAGGTGCCGCCACCGCCTGCAGAGCCTGGCGGACCGGGCGCAACCTACCCGGGTGCCGGCAGCCCGGAAAGAGGCAGCAATGCCGCGCGGGTGGATGCCCAGGGCCATGGCGCCACGATCACCGGCAAGGACCCGGACCTGGGCGTGACGCCGAAAGCGCCCGATTCCGGCGCTGGAGGCGCCAGCGGTGGCGCGGGAGCGGGTGCCGCCGGCTCAGGTGCGGCCGGCCCAGGTGCCGCTGGCCCAGGTGCGGCCAGCGCGCCGCCTGCCACCAGCGCTGCGCCGAGCGACAACGCAGCCTCCGGTGGGGCTGCGCCCGGGGGCAGCGGTGCGGTGCCCGACGGCTCCACCCACAGTGCGCCTGCCGGTGATGGCGGCCACTGAGCCCGCAAGGGCCATTCCATCCCAGCCAACCGACGTTCCCCTTTCCGTGTATTTCAAAGGAGCAGCCATGACAACCATCACCCGTTTTTCAGCGATTCTCTGCGGTCTGGCATGGGCGGCCTCGGCGCAAGCCGACGTCAGCAAGCAGGACGAGGCCTTCTTGCAGCAGGCCGCTGCCGGGGGTCTGTACGAGGTCCAGGCAGGCCATCTGGCGCAGCAAAAGGGCACCAGCTCGGCGGTCCAGTCGTTCGGCTCGACGCTGGTCAAGGACCACACGGCGGCCAACGCGGAACTCAAGGCGCTCGCCAGCAGCAAGGGCGTGCGTTTACCGACAACGCTGCCGAATGACAAAACCCAGCGCCTGGCCAATGTGGCGCAAGCGAAAAACTTCGACCAGACCTTTATCGATGAGGTGGGGTTGAACGACCATGCGCACGACATCGGGCTTTTCGAGAAGGCCAGCAGGTCCGCAGATGATGCCCAGGTGCGGGCCTTTGCCGCCAAGACCTTGCCGGCCCTCCAGGCCCACCGCGCACATGCGCTGGGCATGAAAAAGAACCAGGGTCAATAGGCAGTACCGGCCCAGGCTGCGGCAACTGCCCAGCGTACGGCATTGCAGCAGCGCAGGTCTGCTGCCCGCTTTACCGGACGGGCTAACACGGGGCTCACATGCCGGTGCCAAACGATGCCATCAGCTTTTGCATTGGCAACGTGCTAAGCATGTCGGTCAGCAGCTTGATGTTGACGGGCTTGACCAGGTGGGCGTCAAAGCCTGCTTCCTCGGACTGGCGCCTGTCTTCTTGCTGGCCCAGACCGGTCAACGCGATGATGGTGATGGCCCGGCCCCAGGGCAGCTGGCGCATGCGGCGGCAGACTTCCAGGCCATTCATGTCGGGCATGCCAATGTCCAGCAGCACCACTTCAGGCTGCAGGACCTGGCCCTGGCTCAGTGCCTGGGCACCACTGCAGACGGTCTGCACATGGTGGCCCTCCATTTTGAGTATCGTGGCCAGCGACATCGCTGCGTCGGCATTGTCGTCGGCAATCAGCACGCGGCGCGGGATGCTGTCGCGTGGAGCGAGTGGCAGCGGCAGCGGCGGGGTTTCCAGCTCAGCCTGCGGCAAAGCGACGCAGAAGCGGCTTCCCCTGCCCAGGCCTTCACTGTGCGCCTGGACGCTTCCTCCGTGCATCTCCACCAGCCGCTTGACGAGCATCAGGCCTATGCCGAGCCCACCCTGTGAACGCTCCAGGCTGCGGTCCACCTGGCTGAACATTGCAAAGATATGGTCGAGTTGGTCCTGGGGGATGCCCGAGCCGTTGTCCTGGACGCTGATCAGTACGCGAGGACCACTGCTCTCCACCTGCAACTGGATGAGCCCGCCCGGGGCCGTGTATTTGGCCGCATTGGTCAGCAAATTGCCCAGGATCTGCGTCAACCGGGCAGAGTCGCCATTGACCGCCACGGGTTGCGAAGGCAGTGTCAACTGCAGTTGGTGGCCCCGTGCGTCCAGCGCGGGGCGGCACATTTCAACGGCTTGCCGAACGGCGTCTTCCACCGCGACGTTCTCCATGCGCAGCTCCAGCTTGCCGCGGTTGATGCGGTTGACATCGAGCAGGTCGTCCACCAGGCGCACCAGCTGCTGGAGCTGGCGCTCCATGACTTCATTGGCCTCCATCACCTGCTGCCAGTTGCCGCGCGAGCGCCTCTGCACCTCCAGCATGTTGCGCATCGGTGCCAGCGGGTTGCGCAGCTCATGGGCCAGCATCGCCAAGAATTCGTCCTTGTGCTGGCGCTCCTGTGCCAACTCCGATTCGCTTTGGTGCCGCTCAATGAGTTCGGCTGCCTGGCGCGCCAGCAGATCGATGTAGCGCAGCGCATCGGGGGAGGGCCCCCCGGGCTGGCGGTAATGGTTGTTGAGCATGCCCAGCAGCCGCCCATCGCGGCTCAGCAAAGGGGTGCACTGGATAGCGCGGATGTCATCCTCGACGACGATCTCCAGCCCGACGGTGCCACGCAGTGCTTCGAGTTCCAGCACATCGGGGACGACCAGGCGCTGTATATTCCGCGCTGCCTCACCGCAACTGGCATCCCAGCCATCTTCAAGAAAGTGTGCGACGAGGCGCTCGCCCAAGCCCTGGTGCACGACGATGCGCAGGCTGCGTTTGGCAGGATCCCAGATCTGGATATTGCCTTTATCGGTGCCCGAGATATCGGCCGCCGCCGCCAGAATCTTTTTCAGCAGCAGCTCGAACTGGCCCGGCCCGACCAGCTCGGCGCTCAGCGCCTGCAGGCGGGCCAGCGAATCGAGCTCCTTGCGCAGATGCGCCGCAGCGCGTTCGCGTTCGACGACGATGCCGGTCGCCAACGCACCGAATTCGGCCACGCGGCGCTCCCAGGCATTGGGCTCGCGTGCCTCGCCCAGACACAGAAAGAAAGAGCCGACAGCCCTGGAGCCATGGCCTTGGGCCGGGTGGGAGTGGCACGCGCGAATTCCGTTTTCCAGGCACAGCCGCCGCCAAGCGGGGGACCATTGCGATGAATTTTCAACGTCAGCGCAGGTGACCGGCTGGCCGGCGTAGATCGCGGTGCCACAGGTGCCGATGAGGGCCTCGCCGATCGGCAGACCCCGGACCGACTCTGAAAAAGACGGCGGAAAATGCGAGGAATAACCACCGGCCATCTCGCTGCGGTCATGGTTGGTCAGCAGCACACAGGCCCGTGTGCCCGGAGCCAGGCGCCCCACGGCCTCGGTCAGCGCATCCAGGCACGTGGCAATGGGTGCGCCTGAGGCGATCATCAGCAGCGCCTGCCTTTGCTCCAGGTCGAGCTGCGCCATCTGCTGGGCCAGTTGAAATGGTGAATCCAAGGGGCTCTCCAAATAGGTACAGCGAGGCCGTACGAGGGAATCGCTACAAAGGCATGGAGAACAGGGAGGGCTAATTCCGCAGGCCATGGCGGCAGTAAGGACGGTCACCCATTGTCCGCACAATATGAACAATTGTGAGTCAGCAGGTGCCTCTATACGGCGTAGGAGTCACCTAGGCGGCTCCCGGGCTGGACATGGTCCGGTGAAAGGAGTAGAGCACGGCGTGCAACGCGAAAGCCCGCTGGCAGGGCCAGCGGGCTTCGGACAACGCAGAGGGCCGTCAGGTCATTGCGATAAGAAAGCCGATGCTTGCGAGAAGCCGTTCATGCCAACTTGAACCGGATGGAGGGGAAATGCATGAACTCGGCAGGAAACGGAATGGGAGGTTGGAGAACCTCAGGCAGACATTCAGCGCACGGACATCTCACGGTCGTGCGCTCCAGACAACTGCGCATTGACAATGCTTTATCTGCATCGCGCAGTGCGCAGGTCTGCGAACGCGTCTACGTTGCCAACTGCTTGGCGTTCTGGAGGGCGGCCAGACGGCGGTATTTTTCGAAGGTCTTGCTGATGTCCGTGGACACGGCGGGAACATAGCGGTTTTGCTTCTCACCACGCTGCGCGACTAAGGGTCGGGTTGGCATGGTCAGCATCGGAAATGATGGCTGGTGTTGCATGACGAACTCCTTTCTTCGATGGCTCCATCATCTGCGCTCAAGCGGGGGGGCAGTGTAGGCATCGTCTGAGGAATGTCAAAAGGTTTTAGCTGACTGCCTGTAGTGCTTTTGCCATTGCAGCCATCGCAGCTGTCCCGGTTACCGCCAGTGTCTGGTCTACAGTGAGCAAAAAAATGCCCGCATGAGCGGGCGTACAGTAAGAGGAATGCCGAGCCATCACTGCTGCGACTGCTGGCGCTGGCGCTCGCGTTCGGCATCGCCCCCGTCCTGGTGCTCGCGCTCCTGGTGCTCGGGGGGGAGCCTCAGTTGGTCCTGCATCTTGGCTTCATCCTCGGGCTTTTCGCCATTGGGGCTTTGGAATCCTTGCTGTCGGTTCGTCATCGCTATCTCCTCATCGGTACACGCAGCTGTCAAGGCTGCAAGACCAGCTTAGGCGCGAAGGGGCCTGCGCGGTGTAGTCGCTGTTCTCGCATGGTCGTAGTGCGGCGAATGCGCCGCAACTGCCTCAACTTCCTCAACTCCCTGCGTGCATGCGGGATGGGCTGTCCGCACAGCCGCCCTCAGTCACTTTGCGCTAGGAGAAGGAGGCTGCCTGTCCAGCAGCACGAGTTCGCCCTCCACTTCGATGGCGTTATGCGCCAAGGATTTTTGCAATGGCATCCCCAATACCCGTTGTTCCCAGAAATCCGGGATGCTGGGTGTCCAGGATGCTCCCAACGTTGGGTCGCTGATCAGCGTTTGAAGACCTGCCTCGGTGAGATGGAGCCGGTGAGGAGTGCGCCCGCTTTTCAACACCTGGAGGAAAGCCGATTCAATCGTGTCGTACAAGCTCATAGCAGTGGTTGGATGAATAAGGTGATAGGTCCTGTAATTAGTACGGAAGAAATGGTAGCGCAGTTCCCCACGCTGTGAAAAGCGGGGTGGAGGCACGTGTAACGCAGGCGCGGGGAAATGGCCGGCAATGGATGCCTTGCCAGGGCGCGCACGGCGTGCGCGTTATTCGGCGATCTGCGGTCTCGCCATGTGCGCAGCAGGCCTACGCGGGCGGCAGGCGGTGGCGATTGAGGCACCCTCTGCAAAACGCGCTGACCAGTCAGCGTGCGGACGCAGGCGATCCGCTAGCTTGTCTCTGTTGCCAAGGACACGCTATGGACTGCAAAAGACGCGTTGCGCCCTATCGCCATCCGCGTCGATCCGAAGGGGCGAGGATTTCGCGGAGTTTCCCAGAGCAGGGCGAAGGGGGTGGGCGCAAGGCCGACACAGCTTGGTGAGGCGTCTGAAAAAGCAGGTTCAAAAAAGGTCCGGTCGGCGTTCCGGTGCCTTATTTGAATCGATGGGTTAATGACATGTTTTATTTTTTTAATAACCACGGAGAATTTTGTACCCAGCTTGATCGGATTGCCCCAGCCTGTGCGCTGTTAGCGATGCATTAAAAAGCCGGCGCTGTCAGGCTGCCGGCGATAAGTCATTTACGGGGAGGGCTTGCGTTTGTTGACGGAAACGGGGGAGGGGTCCGTGTTGGGGCTGCTGCGGTTGCGGCTGCCGCGCCAGCGGTTGAAGTCATCGGAAAATGTCTGATAACGCTCACCACGCCAGGCTTCATAATCGCTGTCCAGATTCGCGATCTGCTCCTGGCGCCACTGGTGATAATCCTGGTCATGCTGGGAATACTGCCGGCCTGGCGCGTCCTGGCCTGGGCCGTAGGCCGAGTGGGCCCCAGATGGATGGCGGCTCCCGGAAAAGCTGCCTTCGTCGCTGCTGCCCGCGCCGGAGCTGCGGCGCATGCCATATTGGGGATAGACATCGTCGGGCTGCGCGATGGAAGGATCAGCGGCCCCGCTGCGCCAGTCCGGCGAGGCTGAGAATCGCCCCCCGTTCTCCCGCCTTTCATACTCAGCATTCCAGCCGCGGTTGTCGCCCCAGCCTTGCTCCCGGTAGCTGCGGTCCTGTGCCTGGCTGGACCTATAAGACCCAAAGCTGCCGCGCTCGGCGTCGCCGCTATCGTTTGTCGCGGTGCCATGTGGGCCCTGGCTGGGATCCGCATATCCACTATCGCCGTCCGAGTGCCTGATGTCAGATCCTCCATGGGGGTCATCTCGGCCATGTCCCTGCTTGTCAAAATACCTGGTGCTCATCGTGTGCTCCTGTTGTCGACCGCTCGGTCGGTCATTCCAATTTATGGCTCCTGACCATCCCGGTTTGTAGGGCATGTCTTGTGTAGTCGTAGGCGTTTGAGGGGCGGAGAAGGCATGCCAACGCTCATTACTGGTGAGGGTGCGTTTGGGAATTGAACGATGGCGCCCTGTATTCAATAAATTTACTTCTGGATACGCTTTAACGGCCAACTATCGAAGCTTGCGCTGTTTCGCAGCGCTCCCTAGAGCGAACCGCGGTCCAGCTGGCGTTTCAATGAAGGCGTATGGGACCGTACGGAGCGGGTGTTGGTGGTTACCTGCGGTTCGTCGCCAAATGCCTGTCGACGGGTGTGGTTTTTGTTCTGGCAACAAATGCGGTTCTCTCATCGCTCAACAGAAGCAGCCGTGGACCAGGATGCTTGGTACCCGGTGCCAACGCCCTGTAACTGGCGATACCGCGCAAAGTGGGCGCAGCGATGGTGAATGCCCGGCGTTAATGCCTGGCCTGCGCCCGAATACCGCGAAGGTATTTTCAGTGCGCTGCGCGCGACCTATACGTTTGTATATTTTGTCAATACCTTTTTCAAGTTTCAGCCGCGAAATGCCATGAGGCATGCGGCCGATCCCCTGGTTTACACCTATTTTTCCATAGCATTTGCAGTATTCCTGCTACAAGACCATTAAATGAATTGTATTTGGGGCCAGGCTGGTTAGAATATTAATAATGCCCATTAATTATTAAAGTACTTAAATTGATAGATGTTTTAAATAATTGGTGCCGCATGTGCGTGCAGAGGCACGCTGCCATTTGATTTTTCGGTGAGTGACTTCTAACCATTTGAGGTTTCCGATGAAAAGAACCATTGGTGTTTTTAATGTGCCTTCAGGCTCGAGATGGCTGGTGCTATGGGTATTGCTGGTTTGTGCATGGTCTGCGCGGGCGCAGACCTGTGACCTCGGCGGCAACAGCGCTGCCTCGGGGCAGACGTTTCCACTGGTGGGCTATAACAGCACCGCATCGGTGACGATGAGCACCGCCTCCACGTTCAACAACGGCGGCACCGTGACATTTCAAAATGTCCAGGGCCTGGAGAGATCGGTCACGACACCGGCCTTTTTGCGAGCCACCGGCAACACGGTGCTCAGCTATACGTTTTCCCCTCCGGTGCCTGCCAATCGCATAGCGCTGTTCATTTTTGACATCGGCATTGCGTCGACACCCACCTATACGCCGAGCATGACTCTGGCCGTGACCGGCGGGGCCAGCCCCAGCCATTTCTCTTTGTCGACGATGTCGGCCGGTGGTGGTGCACCGTATGATGTCTTCAATTACAACCCCGCGACGGGTGTGATCTCGCGAGGCAACCCGTCGCCGACCGTCAGAGAATCGGGTGCCGTTGTCGGTAACTCCAGCAGTCTCGTCTCCAGTCTGACACTGACGACCTCCGGCCTGGCCAACGGTGATCTGGTAGGTTATGGATTGGCCTCGATACCGACCTGCGTCACGACAAGCAAAGTGAGCTACGGGGCAACCGGCAATTTTGCGTTTGCCCATACCAACCTTTCATCGCCCACGGCGTCGCTGACGACCACGTCTGTCAACACGCCCGTCACCAGCGCCCCCGCTTACGTTCCCAATCCCACATTGCCGGTCAGCATCGCGGAAACGCTGCCGGCGTCTCCACCGGGTTGGCGCCTGGCAACGGCTTCCTGCACCGATGCCAACAGCGCCATCACCGGCAACACCGGCCTGTTGGGCAGCCGCACAGGCAATACCATTTCCCTGCCAGTCAGCGTGCTCCATCCCGCTGCCAACATCAGTTGCCAGATGACCAATTCGCTGCTGCTCGCAGCGGACGACACCCAATCCACCTTGATGGATGTGCCAGTCAACGGGACGGCTTCGATCTTCGCCAACGATACCGGGACCAATGTGGCATTGGTCGGTCTGAACGGCGCTGCCTGCACCGCCTTTCCCTGTGTGCGCAATCTGGCGGGCGGAACGCTGTCGGTCAGCGCGGCGGGCGACTACGGCTTTGTACCAGCGGTTGGCTTCACCGGGGTGGTGACCGTACCGTACCAAATCACCGATGCGGCTGGACTGACGGCGAATGCCAACATCATCATCACGGTGACACCGGCGCCCCGGCTGGGCCTGGCGAAATCCAGCAACGGGCCCTGGGCGGTGCAGCAGAGCGGGGCGCTTTATACATTGAGCGTCAGCAACACCGGAACGGCGCCCACCTCGGGCCTGGTGACCGTGCGTGACAGCCTGCCGGCAGGCATTTCTGCGACTGCGGGCACCTACGGCGGCTGGAACTGTGCGGTCAGCGGCCAGGCGGTCAGCTGCACCAGCAGCGCGCCGATTGCGGTTGGCGCGGTCTCTGCGATTGCCCTGCCGGTGACGGTGGGCGCCGCCGCGGTGCCCGGTGTGGCCAACAGTGCCACCGTGGGCGGCGGCGGAGACCCGGCCAACGGCGGCAATGCGCCGGAACCGGGCAGTTGCAGCGCCGGCGATCCACGCTGCGCCAGCACCAGTACGGCAGTGGCCGTGCAGGCCGATCTGGGCATCACCAAATCGGCCAGTCCCAGTGGCAGCTATCTGCCCGGGCAAGCCCTCAACTACCAGATCGTCGTCAGCAACGCCGGCCCCAGCGATGCCAATGGCGTCACGGTGACGGACAATGTGCCGGCCAATGTGGCAGTCAGCAGCTGGAGCTGCACGCCGGTGGCCAACTGCGGGGCCAGCAGCAGCGGCACCGGCAACGCCATCAACCTGACCGGCGTCAACCTGGCCAGCGGCCAGAGCGTGACGGTGAATGTCAGCGGCGTGGCGCAACTGAGCGCCACCGGTGACATCGTCAACAGCGCCTCGGTCACGCCCCCGGCCGGGGTGGGCTGCAGCGTGCTGCCTTGCGCGAAGACGAGCACCACCACCAACACCAACAGCGGCGCGCCAGCGCTACGTATCCAGAAATCGGCAACCCCTGCGGCCTTTGCCGTTGGCCAGCCCGGCACCTACTCGATTTTGGTGGGCAATAGCGGCACCAGCAGCACGGTGGGCCCCATCACCGTCAATGACACGATGCCCGCCGGTGTAAGCATCAACCTGCCTGTTACCGCAACGGGCTGGGATTGCAGTGCCAGCTCGTCCAGCCAACTGGCCTGTACCACCAATGCGGTGCTGCTGCCGGGCTCCAACGCCCCGGTCATCAATGCACCGGTCAGCGTGGCCAATGGCACATCCGCTTTGGTCAGCAATTCTGCGACTGTCTCCGGCGGTGGCGCCAGTTGTACGACTGGTTGCCAAAGCACGGTCAATACCAGCGTCAACACGCCCCGACTGGATGTCGTCAAAACCCTCAGCAGCCCGTTTGTCGTGGGCGTTGCCAGCCAGTATGTGATCACGGCCACCAACAACGGCCAGGCACCTACCTTGGCCGGCACCATCACCGACGATATCCCGGCCGGCTTGGCCATCGGCAACCTGCCTGCAGCCTGCACGGCCGCAGGCCAGACCGTGACTTGCCAGGTCCCTGCTGGCATCGCCACCGGCGGCGCGGTCAGCTTCACGATTCCCGTGACGCCCCAGCCCAGTGCCATTGGCCAAAGCCTGGTCAACACCGCGCAGGCCGATGCCAACACCGGCGACCCCAGCTGCCCGGCTGAGGCCCACTGCAGCGGCACCACCGACAACCCCGTGACCGCCCCGCAGCTGAGCTTGACCAAGCAAAGCTCCGTCGGTGCCTTCACCGTTGGTGTGCCTGCCCAGTACGTGCTGACCCTGAGCAACACCGGCACGGCTGCCACCACAGAGGCAGCGGTGGTGACCGACACCATGCCGGCGGGCCTGACCATCGATACGGCCAGCCTTCCTGCCGCTTGCACGCAAGCGCCAGCGGGCAGCCAGACGCTGGTCTGCACGGCAGCGGCCGGCTTGGCCAGTGGTGCCAGCACCAGCTTCACCATCGGTGTGACGGCGCAAAACGCAGTCAACGGCCAATCGGTCAGCAACCAGGCGACCGCTACCGGCGGCGGTGATCCGCTGTGCGCAGCAGGCACGGCCACGGCTGACCTGCCCGCACGCTGCAAGCCCCAGTCCACCACCGCAGTGGATGCGCCCCAGCTCACGCTGGCCAAAACGGCCGGTAGCCTGTCGGTCGGTGTCCCTTCGAGCTACACCTTGACGGTGACCAACACCGGTACGGCGCCCACCAACGCGCCCATCACGGTGACCGACCTGGTGCCATCGAGCATGACCCTGGGCACCTTGCCCGCAGGCTGCACCGCCGCCGGCCAGCAAGTGAACTGCGTGAGCGCCGCGAGCCTGGCGGCCGGATCGAGCATCAGCTTTGTGCTGCCCGTCACCCCCCAGGCGAGCGCATCACCGAGCGTAAGCAACTCAGCGAGCGTGCAAGGCGGTGGTGACCCCACTTGCCCCACGACGGACAACTGCAAGGTCACCAACACCACGGCCGTCGATGCGCCCAGCCTGCAGCTGAGCAAGACCGACAATGGCCCCTGGGTGGTTGGCCAGGCAGGCGCCCAGTACACGTTGACCGTAACCAACACCAACGCCAGCGTGGGCACTGTGGGCCCCATCACCGTGCGTGACAGCATGCCAGCGGGCATCACCCCGGCAGCGGGCACCTACGGCAACTGGGTTTGCACCGTCAGCGGCCAGGAGGTGGACTGCACCAGCGCGGCCAGCATTGCCGGCGGCGCCAGCGATACGATCAACCTGCCCGTCACCGTCACGGCTGCAGCCATCGGTGGTGCGACGGGCGGTGTCACCAACCACGCGTCGGCCGCTGGTGGTGGTGATCCCTACAACGGCGGTGCGGCACCGCAGCCGGGTGCCGCCTGCACGGATGCATCGCATTGCACCAGCAAGCTCACTTCCGTCAGCACCGCTGCAGCGCTCAGCATCGCGAAGGCGCTGACCCAGGTCAATGGCGCAGCGTCGCCCGCCGGCTACCAGGCGCAGCCCGGCGATACCCTGACCTACACCATCACCGTGACCAACAGTGGCGGTACGCCGGGGCAGGTCACATTGACGGAGACCGTCTCGGCGGGCACCAGCTACGCCGGTACGGCAGAAGGCTGGAGTGCGGGCGAATGCACGACCGCAGGCACCAGCTGCACGCAAACGGTCCAGGTGGCAGCCGCATCCAGTGCCGTGGTGGGCTTCACGGTACTGGTGGATACGCCACTGGCGCAGGCGGCGATCAGCAATGCCATTACCAGCGATCTGCCAGGCGCTTGCGGGGCTGACTGCACGGTGAGCACCTCCGCAGCCTCTGCCAATGTGGTGGTAGCGACGCAGCCGCCGGTCAATGTGGCCGTGGGCAGCCCTGTCACCGTTGTCAGCAGCTGTACCAACCAAGGCCCTGCGGCGGCGCGCAATGCGGACTGCGTGGTCTCTGGCGTGCCCGCTGATGCCACCAATGTGAGCACGGTATGCACGGTCGACGGCGCGCCAGTGACCCCCCCGGTGGCCAATCTGGCAAGTGGCGCGGCCATCAGCTGCACGACCACCTTCACGCCGGCAAGTCCCGGCGTGGTGAGCATCACCACCGCTGGCCGGAGTAACAGCTATGACCCTGACAGCAGCAACAATTCCGCCTCCACGGGGGTGAACGTCAGCCTGACACCGCCTGCGTTGGCACTGAGCAAGACCAGTGCCGGGTCGGTGGTCGGTGGTGAAAGCCTCAGCTACACCTTGACGGTGTCCAACAGTGGCCAGACCGACGCTGCTGCAGGCGTGCTGGTCTATGACCAGCTGCCAGCGGGCATGGTGGCTACGGCGGCCACCGGCGGCGTCTGCACACCGTTGGGCAGCGCTGGTGCCTTGCTCAGCTGCGCCGTGGGCAGCCCGGTGCCGGCCAACGGTGGCACCGCAGCGATAGTGCTGACTGCCACTGCGCCCGATGTGGAAGGCAATCTGACCAACTACGCCTCGGTGGACCCTGCTGGCGGCACGCCGGCCGTGCCGGGTCCTGGCTGCGCGGGAGCGAACTGCGCCAGCGCCACGACATCCGTCAGCGCCCAGCCGGGGCTGGTGCTGCGCAAGACCAACAACGCAAGCAGCGTGACCGCGGGTAGCACGGTGACCTATACCGTCAGTATTTCGAACCCCGGCAGTGTGGCAGTCAGTGGATTGCGCTGGTCGGACACCCCGGGCAGCGGACTGAGCGATGTGGCGATCACCGGGCAAACGGGTGATGACAAGGGCTCCGACCCGGGCGCCTGCACGGGCCTGACCTGCAGTGCCATCAGCGTGGCTGCCGGTGGCCAGGTGAGCTATACCGTGCGCGCCAAGGTCAACGGCGCCGCCGGTGGCACTGCCGCCAACAGTGCCGTGCTGGAGGGTGGCCGCTGCACGGTGGATGCCCCCTGTACGGCCACCGACAGCGATGCCATCGTCTCTGGTGAGGTGATCCCGGTGCCTCTGGGTTCAGACGCGGCCCTGGTGCTGCTGGCGCTGCTTTTGCTGGCAGGGGGCTGGACCCAACTGCCTGCCCGAGCCAGGCGGCGCTGATATCGCTGGGCCTGGCGCCTGGCCTGGCACTGGGCGCCAGTCCCGCCAGAAGGCGGAAAGAGCTAAAAAACAGCAGGCCACCGTAGAGGTGGCCTGTTGATGTCTGCTTCTTGTTTTCAGCGCGTCGCTGGTGCCTGGCGCGGCAGGTTCAAAAGGGCAGGCTGGCGCGTTCAGCGCAGCGCCTGCGCCGGATGGAGCCGGATGGCACCGGCAAAGCCATGTTCGACGCGCGAGAAAGGACGGCCACTCGTCAGAACGCGCGGCCGTGCCGTCCAGGCGATATGGGCGCCCAGTGCTTCCAGCTTGTCGACCAGCGCCTGGTCTTCGCCGCATTCGCGGGCATCAAAACCCCCGGCCTGCAGGTAACAGCTGGCAGACAGCGCGAGATTGGCGCCGTGCACATGCCGGTGCCCTTCCCGGTCCTGGTAGCTGGCTTCGAAGCGGCTGCGCGCGGCCTGGGCCTGCAGCCCATGGGCGGCCCAGCTGTCGACCTCGACCGTGCCGCAGACGACATCGGCGCCCAGCGAAAGTTGCGCTGCGAGCCAGTCGGGTGCGACACAGGTGTCCGCGTCGGTGAAGGCCAGCCAGCGGGCCTGGTGGTGCAGCAGATGGCGGGCGCCTGCGGCCCGGGCACGGCCGACGTTGTGTGCGTCCACTGACAAGGCGACGACCGGCCATTTCGCCACCAGCGCAGCGGTGCCGTCCGTGCAGCTGTCGAGCACGACCACTACCTTGACGGCCTCGCCGCCCAGGTCGGGGTGCGCGGCCGCCGTCAGGACGCTGTGCAGGCAGGCCTCCACCAGGTCCTCTTCGTCATGTGCAGGTATACAGATGCCAATCATGGTGTGCCCTCTAGAGTTTTTCCCAGACGTCCAGCAAGAAATCGGGTTCGCGGTGCTCCACCAGGCTGCGCAGCGCGGTATTGGCGCCCATCTGCGCATGCAGCGTGTCTGCGGCCTGTAACAGGTCAGCGGCCTCGTGGCGCCAGTGGCACATCAGCCAATGGCCGCCGGGCGCCAGCGATTGCAGGCAGCGCTCGCTGAAAAGCCCCAGCTCCGAGTCGCTGAGGTAATAAGCCAGTTCGGACACCACCAGCAGGTCAAAGCCGCCTTCGGGCACCTGCGGCCACTGCCGGGGCACCTCCAGCTTTTGCAGATGCAGGTCCCGCCGGCTTTCGCGCTGGATGCGCGCATTGCACAGCAGGATCGCGGACTCGGAGAAGTCGGCGGCGACCAGCTGGTCGCATCGCTCCAGCAGCGCTATCGTCATTTCACCATTGCCGCAGCCTGGCTCGAACGCGTGGCGGTAGCGCTCGCGCGGCAGTGCAGCCATCAGCAACTGCCGTTTGCGCCGCTCGTACCATGCGGTTTGCACGTTCCAGGGATCCGCACAGGCCTGGTACAACGCCTCAAAATGCTGGCGCTGGCTCATCGCAGTACCACCTCGAAGTTGCGCAGCAGGCGCGCCGTGGCCCAGCGGGGCAGGATGGCGGGCCGGCCGGTCGACGGATCGGGCAGAAGCTGGGTGCGGAAGCAGGACACGGCCAGGCATTTGCGGTCCAGCTGCTCAGCGCTGAGCGGAATGCGCACGGCCTGCTGCCAGGGGACCCGCACATCGCCCGGGCTGGCCCAGTGCCAGGTCCAGATCGGCACCTCGAACCGGCGGCTGCCGACTTCCTGGGCCGCCGCAGCGCAGGCCTCGCCGGTCGCCTCGTGGTCAGGGTGGCCGTCGTAGCGCCAGGGGCAGAACACCGCATCGGTCGGCCGCAGCAGTTGCTGCAGGCGCGACTCCAGCTGGGGCTGGTGGTCCTGCACCTGGCCGTCGGGAATGCGCAGGTGGATGATCTGGCTGCCGGGGCATAGCAGCGCCAGTGCCTGCGCGCTTTCTCGCTCGCGGGCCTGGGCCAGCTGGTCGGGCGTCCACAGGCGCGAACCTGGGTGGCTGGCCTCGCCGGAGGTGACGGCGATCACCGTGCAGGGCAATCCGCTATCGGCACAGTGCTGCATGATGCCGGCGGTCGCCAGGATTTCATCATCGGGATGGGGGGAGACGATGACCACCCGCTGGCAGCCTTGCAGCAGACCGGACAAGGGATCGTCGGCCAGCGGTGCCTGGGCCAGCCAGGGCTGCCACTGCAGTTCAGGTGTGCCTTCGCCGAAAATCTCACGGGATATCAGAGCTTCCATGGAAGGGTGTCTTTCTGTTCGGTAATGGATTGGCCCAGCGCTGCCAGATCGCGCTCGGCATGGCTTTGGCGGATGAAGATCGGCAGATCGGCGAGCAGCAGCGCCAGCTGGCGGTCCTTGCACAGCGGCCCCGGGCCCAGCGCGCGTGGCACACGCCGCAACACCTGCTGCGCCGCCGACTCGGCCGCCAGACGGCTGCGATTGACCTCCAGGTGCCAGCCCTGGTCAGGACGGGTGTCGATGCGGGCGGCAGTGGCGCGCAGCAGCGCAGCGGTACTGCTGAGTGCGACATCGACCGCACCGAGGTGCGCCAGCGCATGCGGGTCTTCGCTGGTGCAGGCGCTGGCAAGCAGGTAGTCGGCGATGCGGGTGCTGGCGCCATACCAGCAGGCCGCAACGCCGGCGCCCCCATGGGTGAAACCGGGGCGGGCCAGGTAATCGCCGGGCTTGCCGACCAGCGTGCCGGATGCGTTCTTCAAACGCACATCGACGCTGGCGCTGGCGGCCATGCCGACGGCCTCCCAGCCGTCGCCGGTAACCTCGACCCCCGGCTGGTCCAGTGCGACCGCCACCAGGCAGCGTTTCGCGCCGGGAAGCCAGGCGGTGATCAGCGCATGGTCCACACTGCGTGCGCCGGAGCACCAGGCCTTGGTGCCCGACAACTGGACCGGGCTTCCGGGATCGAGGCGATGGACGGTGTTCAGCGGCGTTGCCTGCACCTGGTTGCCGGGCGGCTCTGCGCCCCATACGGCCCAGGTCTGGTTGCCCGCCAGGGCCGTGGCGCCCAGTTCGGCGAGAATCGCCAGCGCATCGGTATGGCCTTCATAGAGTTTGGCCAGGCTCAAATTGCAGGCAGCTACGCTCGCCAGCGCTTGCCAGCGGCTCAGTGTCTGGCCATGGCCGGGCAGCGGCAACTGGTCCAGCTGCTGGTCGATCAGCGCACGCAGCTGGGCCATGGGTTCCGCCTGGGGCATGCGGTCCAAGAGGTCGGATATATCGTCGGAATCAATCATTTTGAGGCCGCCCCGTTACGGCACCGGACAGGGGCCGCACAGCGGGGGCGGGGGCTGGAAACATGCACATCCATGTATCCTGCATGGCATACCGCGTGGACGTGGAAGGACGGCCCACCGACTCCTTGTCAGTGCCGGCTGACCGCGGTGGAATGGCGCTCGAAGGCGTAGCGCGCGGGAGGCGGCATGCCGAACGTCGTGGGCCGCGCAAGCGCTGCCAAGAAACGCTTGCACCACCAATGCACATCCTGGGCCTGGATGCGCGCCAGCAGCCGCCGGTGGCGGTCAAGGCGTTCGTCCAGCGGCATCTGCAGCGCCTGGTCGATGGTGTTGGCCGTCGTATGAATGTCGTAGGGGTTGACGAGCAACGCTTCGTGCAGCTGCTCCGCCGCCCCGGCAAAGCGGGACAGCACCAGCACACCGGGGTCGTCCGGATCCTGGGCGGCAACAAACTCCTTGGCGACCAGGTTCATGCCGTCGCGCAACGGGGTGACCAGGCCGACAGCGGCGGCGCGGCACAGACCCGCCAGGTGGGCGCGGGTCAGCACCTGGTGGATGTAGCGTACCGGCATCCAGTCGAGCTCACCGAAGTCGCCATTGATGGCCCCGCACAAGGTCTCGAGCCGTGCCCGTATCTCCGCATAGGCCTGCACGCTTTCGCGCGTGGGCGAGCCGATCTGCACCAGCGTGGCACTGCGCCGGTGCTGGGGATGGCGGGCCAGCAGATCGCGGAAGGCGCAGATGCGCTCGGGCAGGCCCTTGGAGTAGTCGAGCCGGTCGATGCCGAGCACCAGACGGCGCTGGCTGTATTCGCGTTGCATCGTCGCATGGACCTGCAGCGCCTCGCTGGTCGTTGTCAGCGACGCAAAGGCCTGGGCATCGATGCCGATCGGGAACGACTCGCACCGGGTGCGTTTGCCAAAAGCCTGGAAGTGGCCGCCAGGCCGTGCCTGGCCGCGCGCCTGGTCAACCACATAGCTGCTGAAATGCCGCAGGTCCTGTTTGCTCTGCAGCCCCACCAGGTCATAGGTCATCAGGGACTGCATCAGCGCCTCGTGCTGCGGCAGCGCCATGAAGATGACCGGCGGCGGAAACGGGATGTGCAAAAAGAAGCCGATCCGCTGGCGGCATCCGAGCGCCCGCAACTCCGCTGCCAGGCCGATCAGGTGGTAGTCATGCACCCAGACCACGTCGTCCTCCTGCAGCAGCGGCAGCAGCTGCCGGGCGAACTGCTGGTTGACGCGGCGGTAGCCATCCCAATAACTCGCGTCGAAGGCCGCCAGATCGAGCCGGTTGTGGAACACCGGCCAGAGCATGTTGTTGCAGTAACCGGCGTAGTGGCTGTCATGGTCCTGGCGGCGCAGCTCGGTGGTGACCCGGGTCACGTCATGCCACTGTTCGCAGTGCATGTGTGGCGTGTCGCTGTCGGTGACGGCACCGCTCCACCCAAACCAGAGGCCGCCCTGGCGCTGCAGCGCCTCTTCCAGCGCCACCGCGAGCCCGCCCGGCGCAGTGTCATGCGGGTCTGCGACGCGGTTGGAGACAATGACCAGGCGGCTCATACGCGCGCCTCCAGGCTGCGCCGCGCAGTGAGCTGCGCACTGGCGGTATGCAGCCAGGCATGGACCTGGGGTACGCCGCCGAGCCGATAGCGGGCGCAGCTGGCGCCGGGCCCGACCTTGATGGCCACCCCTTGCTGCTGCTGGACCACTGAAAAACCGGTTTCATCCGTCACATCATCTCCTGCAAAGCAGGCCGTGCGGCCTGCAAATGGTGCCTCTTGCATGAACGCCGCAATGGCGGCGCCTTTGTTGATGCCTGCCGGCAGTGCCTCGATCACGCATTTGCCACGCACCAGCACCCAGTCGGGGCGTCCTGCGACGGCTGCCTCCAGCACCCGCAGGCATTGCGGCTCGAGGGTCGGATCGCGGCGGTAGTGCAGCGCCACACCGCTGGGTTTGGGCTCCACCAACAACGCAGGGTGGCGCGCGGCCAGTTGCCAACAGGCAGTAGCGATGTGCTCCAGACCATCGCCCAATAGTTGGCTTTGCTGCCCATCTGCCCGTCTGCGCTCGGCACCATGGCTGCCTGCGCAAGGCAGGCGCAGCGGATGGATGTACCGGTCAACGGCGGCAATCTCGCGGCCAGAGATGACCGCCACAGCGCCGCCCAGCACGGTCTGCAACTGCTGCAGCAGCGGCACCAGTCCCGGCGGCACGATGATGCTGTCGGGCGTCGCTGCCAGCGGCACCAGGGTGCCATCGAAGTCAAGGAAAAGCGCCATATCCGGCTGCGGATAGGGCGGCATCAGCGGGTCAGTGGGCATCACAGCCTTTGCAACAGGTTCAGGAACGGAGCGAAGCGCTGTCAGGGATCCAATGGCTCGGGGCTCACGACCCGCTCCGCTTCAGGGTCCTGCGGTATGTCGGGCTCGTTGTCCGGGGAGAAGGGCGGGTGGGGCGGGTCATCGCCGGGATCGGGCGTCAGCGGCTCCTGCTCGGGATACGGTTCGCCGACCGGGTCCATCGATTCGTCTTCGGGGAAATTCCGGGGTTCGCCGGTGGGTTGGGCAGTGGCCATGGTGCGCTCCTCAAATCAAGGGTGGATGGTCCAACGGTCAGCGCCGCCACGGGCGGGGACCGCATGTCCTGTAGATTGACCCGGCCAGCGCCGCAGGTCTGTAGGATTTGTGCGCCCGCGCTTGGAGTCCTGCGGGCGCGTTGCTGCGCCGTGCAGCGCGATGCCTGCGATAGCCTCGCCAGGCTTGTGGGACCTCTCCGGCAGGCCCGTCGTCCCGCGTCTGCTGCGCAAGTTGTCATTTCCTCTCACAGGGTCCGGGGCCAGACGTTCACACTGGAGCGAACCACAGGAGGCAGGCATGAAAGACCAGCAAGGGAACGCTCCAACATCGACACGCACCATCTGGAAAGGCGCCATCAGCTTTGGGCTGGTGCATGTGCCGATCGGCCTGTACACGGCCACGCGCGACTCGGGCATCGACTTTGACTGGCTCGACAAGCGCTCGATGGAGCCGGTGGGCTACAAACGCATCAACAAGCGAACCGGCAAGGAGATCGCGAGCAGCGACATCGTCAAGGGCGTCGAGTATGAGAACGGACGCTATGTGATCCTGAGTACTGAGGAGATCAGCGCGGCGTTTCCGAAGACGACGCAGACCATCGAGATCGAGGCCTTTGTCGATGCCGACGAGATTCCGCTGATTTACCTGGAGCGGCCCTATTACACGGCGCCGCTCAAGCGCGGCGAGAAAGTCTATGCGCTGTTGCGCGAAGCGCTGCGCAAGACCAACAAGGTGGGGGTGGCCAAGGTGGTGATCCAGACCAAGCAGCACCTGGCGGTGCTGGTGCCGTGTGGGCGGGCGCTGGTGTTGAACCTGCTGCGCTGGGGCGGCGATATCCGCTCGTTCGAACAGCTCGATCTGCCGCCGATGACCGCCAAGGCGGCGGGCATTTCCAGCGCCGAGATGGACATGGCGGTCGCGTTGATCGAGGACAAGGCCCAGGCCTGGAATGCCGATGACTTCCGCAACTCGTTCTCGGAGGAGATCCACAAGCTGATCGACGCCAAGGTCAAATCGGGCGATGTCGAAGAGGTTGCCAAGGTGGAGCAGAAGCCCGAGCTGTCGGCAGGCGCCGAGATTCTGGACCTGACGGCCTTGCTCAAGCGAAGCCTGGCCGGTGGAGCGGGCGCCAAAACCACCGGGGATGCCAAGCCTGCGCCGGCGGCGTCCAAACCCAAGGCGGCGCCCGCGAAGAAGAAGGCAGCCACGGCCACCCAGTCCGCCAGTGCTGCAAGCAAAGGCCGGGCCGGCACTGCGAAGGTGTCCAAGACTTCCAAGACGGCCAAGGCTGCGCCCAGGCGCCGCAGCGCCTGAGCTGCTGGTAGGAGGATTTCAGCATGCCCAGCTCCTTGTCCAAATACCAGAGCAAGCGCAATTTCGCGGTCACGCCCGAGCCGGCCGAGGGCGGTGAACCGGTCGCCGGCCAGCTGCAGTTCGTCATCCAGAAACACTGGGCCAGCCATTTGCACTACGACCTGCGGCTGGAACTCGACGGCGTGATGAAAAGCTGGGCGGTGCCCAAGGGGCCAAGCCTCGACCCCAGCCACAAACGCATGGCTGTGCAGGTGGAAGACCACCCAATCTCGTACAACCGTTTTGAAGGCCAGATTCCCGCAGGCAACTATGGCGCAGGCAAGGTCATCGTCTGGGACAAGGGCCTGTGGACGCCGCTGGCCGACCCGCTGGAGGGCTACCGCAAAGGCAAGCTGCACTTTGAGTTGCAGGGCCACAAGCTGCAAGGCCGCTGGACCCTCGTGCGCATGAAGGGCAAGGAGAGCGACCGGCAGCCGCCCTGGCTGTTGATCAAGGAGGCGGACGACTTTGCCCGCAGTGCCGAAGAGTTCGAGGTGGTCGAGGCCCAGCCCGACAGCGTGGCAGGCCTGGCGCCGCCGCTGTCGTCTGCCCAGGCCCCAGGTCGTGCAACGCCCGCTGTTCCGGCAAAGCCCAGGGCCAATGTGAAGGCGAGTACCAGGACCAAGACATCGCCGCTGCCCAAGACCTTGGAACCCCAGCTGGCCGTGCTGGTTGATGCCCCGCCTGCCGATGCCGAAGATTGGGCCTGGGAGCTCAAGTTTGACGGCTACCGCATGGTGGCGCGGAAAAAGGGTGCGCAGGTTCAGCTATGGACGCGCAATGGCAAGGACTGGACGGCGAAGATGCCCGGCCTGGCGCAGGCGCTGGGCCGGCTGCCCCTCGCCGATGCCTGGCTGGATGGGGAAGTGGTGGCACTCAATGCCCAGGGGCTGCCCGATTTTCAGCTGCTGCAAAATGCGTTCGATGGCAGCGCCCAGACCCCGCTGGTCTACTACCTGTTTGACCTGCCATTTGCCGATGGCCACGATCTGCGCGGCCAGCCCTGGCAGGCGCGGCGCGAGAACTTGCAGGCGGCGCTGCAGTCCAGCGAGGGGCTGGGCGACGCGATTCGCCTCAGTGAGGCTTTCGCAGGGGATGCGGCGCAGCTGCTGGCCTCGTCCTGCGCGTTGGGCATGGAGGGCATCATCGGCAAACGCAAGGATGCCGCCTACCACGCGGGACGCACGGCCGACTGGATCAAGCTCAAATGCCAGAAGCGGCAGGAGTTCGTCATTGGCGGCTACACCAGTCCCAAGGGATCGCGCACCGGGCTGGGCTCGCTGTTGCTGGGTGTGCATGATGGCCACGGGCGGCTGGTCTATGCCGGCAATGTCGGCACCGGCTTCAATGAGGCCAGCCTGCGCGAGCTGACCCAGCAACTCGAGCGCATCCAGGTGCGCGTCTGCCCCTTTGCAGACCCTGAGCGCATTGACTACCAGGCGCAGTGGGTCAAGCCAGCGCTGGTCGCCGAAGTCGCGTTTGCCGGGTGGACAGCACAAGGCCGGGTGCGCCAGGCAGTTTTCCATGGCTTGCGGCAGGACAAGCCTGCGCGCCAGATCACCAGGGAGGAGAGTGCGACGATGCCCCCAACGCAAAAAGCAAAGCCTGCGCCCGCTGCAGCGATCGAGGTCAGCCACCCGGAGCGCGTGATGGACGCCTCCACCGGCGTGACCAAGCTGGACCTGGTGCGCTATTACGAGCGGGTCGGCCCGCTGATGATGCCGCACCTCAAAGGCCGGCCCACGTCGCTGATGCGCACGCCCGACGGCGTGGCGGGCGAGCATTTCTTCCAAAAGCATCTGCAGACGCGCGAGATGGCGGGAATCGTTCAGCTGCCCCAGTCGCTGGATCCGGAGCATCCGCCGCTGCTGAGCATTGCCAGCATCCAGGGCCTGCTGCAGGCGGCACAGTTCAATGTGGTCGAGTTTCACACCTGGAATGCCCAGCGCGACAAGATCTTGCGGCCTGATCGCATGACCTTTGATCTGGACCCCGGCGAGGGCGTGCCCTGGTCTGCGGTGCAGGAGGGCGCCGAACTGGTGCGGGTGCTGCTGCAGGAGCTGGGGCTGCCTGCTTTCTTGAAGACCAGCGGCGGCAAGGGCCTGCATGTGGTGGTCCCGATCCAGCGGCGCCATGACTGGGACACCGTCAAGGGTTTCTCCAAGGCGATCGTGCAGCATCTGGCCGAGACCATCGCGCAGCGCTTTGTCGCGAAAAGCGGGCCCAGCAACCGCAAAGGCAAGATCTTTGTTGACTACCTGCGCAATGGCTGGGGCGCGACCACGGTCAGCGCCTGGTCGGCACGGGCGCGGCCAGGGATGGGAGTGTCGGTACCTATCGAATGGGCCGAGCTGGATCAGGTCACGAGCGGTGCGCACTGGTCCATCACCTCGGTGGAAGAGCGTTTTCGCAAGGGCAATGCACCCTGGGATGGCTACAGCGCCGCAGCCGTATCGATCACCGCGGCGATGAAGCAGCTCGGCTATTCGGCTGAACAATCCGCATCCCAGCGCTAACGATGCCAGCGCGCGCGAGCAGCCGGTCTTTCGGCTGTTGAATGGATATTGAAATGGCTATCCGTCAGTCAAATAACTGCGCAGCGCTTTCCGATGGGCCTGTAGGAATTTATGGGTTCTCTCTGTAATTTAGTGTTTTCTGACTAGAAATTCTTGGTAGTTTTGTTACAGTTTCTGCACCATAAAGCATTGGAGGCCAGAGATGTCTACGCAAACCGGAAACGACCAGGAAAAAGATGCCTATCTGGACACCCTGAAAGCCCAGGGTGCGGAGCTGCTGGCAGAGTTGCCGGCCGAAGGCACGATTGAACACGCCCGCCTGTCGCTGATCGACGCCAAAATCGAGCAGCTGACCCGGCCGATTACCGCCGGCAGCTGGAAGCTGCCCGACGAGTGAGCCGGGCATCGGTGCCAAACACCGGTTGCCGGCGTTGGTATATGTAAAAGAACTTTGCAATCTGCTAGAAAAGCGTTAAGGTGAATAACCTGAATATATAAACACTTTTGCACCGTTTATGCTCGGGTGGAAAGGGGGTCTGATGCGAGAAGCACAGGACCTGCTTGTGACTACACAGGCGCAGTACGAGCGTTTGGAACTGGAAGTGATTGGTTTGCGGGATCTGGAGCCCCTGTTGGGCTCGCCGCAATATGATCGTCTGCAGGATGTGGAATTGGCACTGAAGCATTACCAAGCGCAATTTCGCCGCTAAGCGACACGACATAAAGCCCGCATTTGCGGGCTTTTTCATGCCTACCTGAGACAGGCTGCCGCACAGGCCTTATTGCTGCTGCGACTGCTCTTGCTGGCGCTGGTTCTGTTCGCGGCCTTGTTGCTGCTGCTGCGCAGGGCGTTGCTGGTTTTGCTGGTCCTGCTGCTTTTCTGCAGGTTGTTGGCCATTGGGGTTCTGGTTGCGTTGCTGCTGGTAGGTCATTCGGGGTCTCCTGAAAGTGGAATCACAGCATCTGTTTCGCTGCCCTGTCAGGTTAAGGCTGCCAGGCCCTGGGGACTGTAGTCGGGTTGCTTGCAAGGCTGTAGTGGCCGGCGGTGCGCTGCCGTCAACGCAGTGCCCGGCGGCTTGACTGTCTGGTCAGACAGCTGGGCTGCGTTTCATCGGCCTTAATAACAAGCTGGGATTGGATGCTGGCCGCCCACGTGCTGCTGGGTTTGTGCATGGGGGGTCTGGGGCGGTAGCGGGTGGATTGGCAACGCACTTGGTGCTAGCAGCGGCGGTGGGCTGGCGACGTCCATCATCGTTGGCGGGGGCGTCGACTAGATGAGCTGGATGATGGAGGCCGCGGCAGCGCTGTATGTCGGGATGCTCAACACCGGCATTGCACTGAGCGCCTGGGAGGCGAGGGCAGGTGGTGCATGGCGGGGGTCTGCAGGCCAATCATTGGCTGGCAACGGCTTGGGCTGCATTGGCGCTGTTGCTGATCCTGGGCCCGGCGATGGCCCGGCGTGGTGCAGAGTCAACAAGCAAGGCCTCTACCAACGCAGAGCCCAGTGAGCCCAAGTTGAACTAATTTCATTAAATTTATCAATAATCAAAAATGAATAGAAATTAACGATAAATAAAGATTAGAGTCATGCCTTGCAGCGCAATGCCGCTAGTTTCGGGATTCTCTATAACTTCAGATTCTTTTTAAAACGTAACCGAGACCCTCTGTGCTGCTATTGATTCAATAGCTTCAATCATCTTCCCCAGCCTGCCGGGACTAGATCATTCAAGCAATTCCAAATGCCTATTGACCATGACCCGAGTGCTGATTGTGGAAGACAACCCCGAGCTGGTGGGCTGTCTGTATGCCTTTTTGGAGCCGCTGGGCTATGTGCTGGACGATGCCCGCGATGGGCTGACAGGGCTCAGGACGGCGACCCAGAATGACTACGACGCTGTCTTGCTGGATGTGACGCTGCCGCAACTCGACGGTCTTGCGCTGTGCCGAAGGTTGCGCCAAGAGTTCCAAAACCCGGTTCCGGTGCTGATGCTCACGGCGCAGGCCAGCGTCGATGACCGCGTGCGCGGCTTGGCACAAGGGGCCGATGACTACCTCGTCAAACCCTTCTCTTTGCAAGAGCTGCATGCACGTATCCAGGCCATGGTGCGCCGCGCCCAGTGCAGGTTGGTACAAGGCAGCTTGGTCTGGGAGGATTTGACGGTGGACACCCAATTGCCGCAAGCCTGGCGGCAGGGCCAGCACATCAGCCTGACGCCAACGACCCATAAGCTGCTGCTCTGCCTGATGCGCACGGCACCGGCTGTGGTCCGAAAGCAGGAGATGGTCTACCTGCTTTGGGGTGATGAGCCCCCCGCAAGTGATGCCTTGCGCACCCATATCCATGATCTGCGCCAGCAGATTGGCAGGAACTTCTCATCGGCTCTTATCAAAACCGTGCACGGCATCGGCTGGAGCCTGGACCGGGGCCAGGACGCGGCATAGCCCTGATCGATTGCCGAGGAGGTGGTCAGCATGATGCGTTTTGCCAACCAGATGACGCTTAAAGTGCGCATCACATGCGGCATTGTCCTGTTGATGTTGGCGGCACTGGCCCTGATCGCCGCTGCGGAGTGGCTGGATGCAGAGGCGCGGAAAGAATGCATCATCTCGGAGCATTTGCACCAGGAGAAGGACCGTATCCAGCGTGCGATGCAGCAGGGCAAGTCTCCCGTCATGGCCGATGACTACCAGCTCTATGACATGCGCAACGTGGCAGAGTCATTCAGGCACTATGGCGTGGGTTACCACAAAGTTGACGGAAGCCGCTGGCACCTGTTGGTATTTGACATCCAGGGGCAGCCGTACTTCCTCGTTCATACCGATGCTCGGCGCAGCTATTTTGAACGCGTTATTGCAGGATATGCCTTGCTGGCTATCCTGCTGTGCCTGCTGGGCGCAGCGTGGGCAGGCCATTGGGTATCCAAGCGAGCCGTGGCGCCCATCAGCGATCTGGTTTATGCCCTGCAGCGCAAGCAAAAGTCGTTTCCATTTCTCCATGAAACCCATGAAATTGGGGTGTTGGCGCGCGCCATTGCACAACGCCAGCAGGAGGCCGAACAGTTTCTACAGCGTGAGCAGTGCTTTGTGAGTGATGCCAGCCATGAGTTGCGCACGTCGCTGGCGATTGTTGCTTGTGCAGCGGAGACACTCGTGTACCAACTGCCTCAGGACAGTGCCCTGACTGCCAGCGCTGCGCGCATTGTGCGCACGGCGCAAGAGATGGAGTTGCAGCTGGAGAGCTATTTGCTGCTATCTCGGGAGCCGCAAAAGCTCTCGCGCACTGTCATCCCTCTGCTTCCCTTAGTGCAAGATTGCGTAGACCGCTGCCAGCCCTGGGTGGCCGACAAACCTGTCTTGCTGGTACTGGACGTATTGGCAGAGGCGCGAACCAGCGCCAACGCTGAATTGGTGCGCAGCGTGGTCTGGAATTTGGTGCGCAATGCTTGCCAATACACCAGCTGTGGAGAAGTGCGTATTACCCTCAGTGCGCGCAGCCTGGTGGTCTCCGACACGGGGCCAGGCTTGCCTGCAGGTATGGACACGCAGCATTTTGAGCGTTTTGCGCCCAGCGCAAGCGCCCGTGGGCAAGGACTGGGTCTGTCGATCGCGCAACGCATGGTGGCCCACCTGGGCTGGCGTATGGTGGTGCACAGCAGCAGCCGAGGTTGTCGCTTTGGTCTGGAGTGGTAGAGGGCATGCTTGGGCTCACAGCCCTCAAAAGCGGGGAGCGTTGGCAGCTACCCGGCAAGGCGAGAACAGGTCGAGATACGGCTGGTAGACACTGGTTTCGATGTTGAAGAGCCCCAGCATGGAGTGGTAGAAATGGTCGTGGCTGTAGTGCGCGCTGTCCGCATTCTGGCGCAGGCAGGAGACATCCACTTGGCTGCTCTTGGCGAATTCTGGTGAGAGCCACATCACCAGCGGCACATGGGTCTGCTCTTTAGGGGCAATGATGTAAGGAGTGCCGTGCAAATACATGCCCTTTTCTCCCAGTGATTCACCATGGTCCGAGAGGTAGACCATCGCCACATCGCGCACGATCGCATGCCGTTGCAGCAGTGCAATCGCCTGGCTCAGTTTGCGGTCGGTGTAGACCAGTGTGTTGTCGTAGGTGTTGGTGAGCGCTTCGTTGCTGCAATTCTGAATCTGGTTGCTATTGCAGACAGGATGAAAGCTGGCGGTTTCTGCAGGGAAGCGTTCAAAATACGTCGGGCCATGGCTGCCCAGCTGGTGCAGCACGATCAGCGCATCCCCTTGCAGCGCTTGGATGCGGGCGTCCAGCTCGTGCAGCAGCACATCGTCATAGCAGGTGCCATCCTTGTTGACGCAAAGCCCGGCCACCTTCAGCTTGGGCATGTTGTCGGTGGGCACGCGCGCGCAGACCCCTTTGCAACCACCGTTGTTGTTGTTGCGCCATAAAACGTCCACGCCGGTGCGTTGCAGCACATCGAGCAGGTTCTCTTCGGTCGCTGCGCGGACCTGGTCGAACTGCTGCCGGCTCAGGCGCGAAAACATGCAAGGCAGCGACACGGCGGTGGACGTGCCGCAGGAAGACACATTTTTGAAGCTGATGATGTCATCTCTTTGAGAGAGCTCAGGGTTTGTCGCGCGCGGGTAGCCGTTGAGCTGGAAGTTCTGCGCCCGCGCTGTCTCGCCGATGACGGCAATGACGAGCTTGGGTCGGCTGTCGGTGGCGCTTTGTGTGCGCCGTGCATCCTCTGCCACGGTCCGGATCGGTTGTGAGCGTGCCTGGTGCTTGCGCTTGAGGTAGCTATTGGTGTTGTGGACGAAGTTGAAGAAGAGGACCTGGCTTCGGATTTCCTGGTTGTTGCGAAGCAGTGACGCGTAGTCTTTGTAGAACAGCATGGCCAGCGTTGCCAGCATGGTGGCTGCCACCACCACATTGCCCAGCCACCAAAAGGCAGTGTGCCAGGAACTGGGGAGGCTTTTGCTCGGGATCGACACCATCAGTGCTGCGGGCAGTACGCCGAGTACAACGATGGTGAGCAGCAGGGAAATGGAGAAATAGGAGCTGAACTCCGCCTGGTTGGTCTCAAAGAAGTTCTGAACCATGCTGCGGTCGATGAGCACCTGGTAGTGGTACATGAAGTAACTACAGCTTGCGCTGACCACCACCAAGCACACCAGGATGGGCTTGCGCACATAGGGCAGCGCCAGCACAGGCGAGAGCAATAGATTCAAAAAGCAGAAAAGGAAAACAGGCAGGCTGAGGATGAACAGCAGGCTGTGCAGGCTGTTGACTTCCACCTTCGCGAACAAGGTTTGCCACAGCACCAGGTTTCCCAACGTGGTAAAAAAAAGAGCGGCGACCCAGCTGAGCTGCACGGGGTTCAATCGTATGGAGGTAAAAGGTCTTGGCACGCACAGGTTCCTGGGAATGAACGGTGTGTGCAGTGTCAAAAACCAAGTGTCAGAAAGTTGTTAAGCACCCCGCGGCGTGGCAACTATGCGCGCAGCCTCTTGACGGCACCCGGACACGCTGGCAATACCTCCATAGTCGCTGAGCAAATATGCTAAGTAGATTTAATTCGTTTTCGCGGAGTAGGCCCCTGCGCACAATCGCAGCTCTCCCCCGGGCGCCTTTGCGTCCGGGGCTGTGTCCGAGAGATGATGGTTTTTATGCAAGCACTGAGTCCCCTGTCCGTGAAAGCCCTGTTGGCGGACGGCAAAGAGTTCGCGTTTCTGGATGTGCGCGAAGCCGGTGAGTTTGGGGAGGGGCATCCGTTCCTGGCGATTCCGCTGGCCTATAGCCGGCTCGAAGCCGATATCGACCGCCTCGTGCCCAGGCGGTCCACCCGCATCATCCTGATCGATGGCGGCAACGGCGTTGCCCGCCGCGCTGCAGAGGCCCTGGCCGCCTGGGGTTACAGCGATCTGTCCATCACCGAGGGCGGGGTGGCCGCCTGGCAGGCCGCTGGCCTGGTGCTGTTCAAGGGCGTCAACCTGCCTTCCAAAACCTTTGGTGAGCTGGCCGAGGCCGCGCTGGGCACGCCCCATATCAGCGCGCGGCAGCTGCAGCAATGGCAGGCATCGGGTCACCCGCTGGTGGTACTGGATGGCAGGCCGCTGGCCGAGTTCAACAAGATGAGCATTCCCGGCGCGATCAGCTGCCCCAATGGGGAGCTGGCGCTGCGCCATGCAGACCTGATACCCAATGCGCAAACCACGGTGGTGGTCAACTGCGCAGGCCGCACCCGCTCCATTGTGGGCGCGCAGACCCTGCGCGATCTGGGCCTGCCCAACCCCATTTATGCGCTGGAAAACGGCACCCAGGGCTGGTATCTGAACGACCTGCCGCTCGACCATGGGCAAAGCCGCAGCTACCCCGAACACCGCCGTGCGCCGGCACCCGAGGTAGCCGCCCGCCTTGCCCAACTGAGCGCCGAGCATGGCGTGGAGCGGATCGGCGCGGCTGGCCTGGCTGCCTGGCTGGCCGACCCGGAACGCACCACCTATCTGCTGGATGTGCGCTCGCCCGAAGAATTTGCTGCCAGCCCGATCGCCGGGGTGGCCCATGCGCCCGGCGGCCAGCTGGTGCAGGCCACCGACCAGTATTTGGGAACGCGCAATGCGCGCCTGGTGCTGGTGGATACCGACGGCCTGCGCGCGCCGATGACGGCGGTCTGGCTGCGCCGCCTGGGGCATGAGGCCTATCTGGCCACGCCCGATGCGCTGCCTGCCATCCCCGCAGTGCAGCCGGCCGCAGCGGCGTTGCCCCGCATCCGCAGTGCCGATCTGGCTGCAGACCCTGCTGCCTATGACCTGGTCGATCTGCGCGACAGCGCCAGCTACCGCGCTGGCCATATTGCGGGCGCGCGCTGGTCCATCCGGCCGCTGCTGCAGCGTAACGATGGTGCCCGTCCTACCGTGTTCATCACGGCGGAGCCAGCGCTGGCGGCCGCCGCGGCACGCGATGTGGGCGGCACCGCGCTGGTGCTGACCGAGGGGCCCGCGCAGTGGCGGCACGCGGGTCTGGAGGTGGTGGCCAGCGCCGATGTGCCCAGCGACGCCGAGCGCATCGACTACCTGTTTTTTGTGCATGACCGCCACAGCGGCAACAAGGCGGCCGCACGGGCCTACCTGGAATGGGAAACCGGCCTGCTCGCGCAGATCGATGCACAGGAACGGGCGCTGTTCTGTTTGCGCTGATCCGCACCTTCCATTGCCTGCATTCGCCAGGGGCCGTAGCGCGGCCGTTGGCAGCCTCTTTCTCCCTCTCTTTTTGATTCGAACACTCCATGCCTACCAGCCGCCGTATCTTTCTGAAAAACGCCGCCGCCTCCGCCAGCGTGGCCGCGCTGCCCTTTGCGCTGCCGCAGATCGCCTTTGCCGCAGGGTCCACCACGTTGACCATTGCACAGAGCAACGACATCCTGTCGCTCGACCCCGCCAACCACGAGAACAACAGCACCCAGTCGGCGCTGGTCAATCTCTACGAATACCTGGTCAACAAGGAATTTCCGAACGGCAAGATGGCCTTCACGCCGGGCCTGGCCAAGTCCTGGAAGCAGGAAGACCCGCGCACCTGGGTGTTTGAGCTGCGCAGCGATGTGCGCTGGCATGACGGCAAACCGTTCACCGCCGACGATGTGAAGTTCACCGTCGAGCGCATGAAGGGCAACCCCAAGCTGCTCAGCGCGGTGGAGAAGTTCCGCTCGGTCGAGAAGGTCGAGGTGCTGGGACCGCACCGGGTGCGCCTGGTCACCAGCAAGCCCGATCCGCTCTTTTTGCACAACTTTGTCGGCAATGGCGGCTCGATCCTGCCCCAGCATGCCTTCCAGGCCGCAGGCAGCGAAGAGGCCTTCTTTGCCAAGCCCATCGGCACCGGGCCCTACCGGTTTGTCGAGTGGAAAAAGGCCGACCGCCTGGTGCTGGCGCGCAATCCGCAGTGGTGGGGTGGGGCGCCGCACTGGGAGCGTGTGGTGATCCGTGCGATTCCCGAGACGGCAACCCGGGTGGCGGAGGCGCTGTCTGGCGGCGTGGACCTGGCGGTGAACATTCCGCCCGAGGATATCGGCCGCCTCAAGTCCAATGCTGATACCGGCATCGTCGCCTTCAATATTGCGCGCAACTTTGGTCTGCACCTGCGCACCGAGCCCGGTGTGGTCACCCACGATGCGCGGGTGCGTGAGGCGATCGACCTGGCGATCAACCGCCAGGAGCTGGCCGATGTGGTGGCCGATGGCTACGCCACCGCCACGCGCGGCCTGTTCCCGCCCGAGATTCCCAATGCCAACACACGCCTGACGGCAACCAACTCCTTCAACCCCGACAAGGCCCGCCAGTTGATCCAGGCGTCCGGCGCCAAGGGGGCGAAGATCCGCTTTGGCTCGCCCAGCGGCCGCTATATCAAGGACCGCGAGGTCTCCGAGGCCATCGTCGGCTACCTGCAGGATGTGGGCCTGAATGCGCAGCTCGAAGTGCAGGAGTGGAGCATCTATAACGCCCGCGTGGGCAGTGACTCGCATGACGAGATTTACTTCTGGGGCATGGGCTCCTACACCGATGCCTCCTTCATCCTGAACATGGGCTCGCTCAAGCGCTTCAACCCGCACTGGAAGAATGCCGAGTTCGAGCGCCTGGCAGCCGAGCTGCCCGCCACTACGGGCGAAAAGGAGCGCCAGGCCATCATCTGGCGTGCGCAGGAGATCATCACCCAGGACCGCGCCCGCATCGGCGTGCTCTACCCCAAGGCGATCTACAGCGTCAACAAGCGGGTGCAGTTTGCCGGCCGCTTTGACGAGATGATCCCAGCTGAACAAGTGCGGCGCGCATGATTTTCTCGGCCTTGTGGCGGCTGCTGCTCCAGGCGGTGCCAGTGCTGTTCACGGTCACCTTGATCGTGTTTGCGCTGGTGTTTCTGGCCGGCGACCCGACCGTGATGATGATCCCGGACCAGGCCTCGGAGGCGGACCGCCTGGCCATGGTGGCCGCCTGGGGGCTGGACCAGCCGGTGCACATGCAGTACCTCAACTACATGCGCAACCTGCTGCATGGCGATTTTGGGACCTCCTACCGCTATGGCAGCTCGGCGCTGCCTATCGTGCTCGAACGCCTGCCCGCCACGTTGCTGCTGGCCGCTGCATCGATGCTGGTGGCCGTGCTGATCGCGGTGCCGGCCGGTATGGCAGCGGCCTTGCGGCGCGGCAGCTGGGTGGACCATGCGGTCTCCGGCGTGGCCGTGCTGGGCAAGGCCATGCCCAATTTCTGGGTCGCCATCATGCTGATCCTGGTGTTTGGCGTGAGTCTGCGCTGGCTGCCGGTATCGGGCAGCGGTACCTGGGCGCATCTGGTGATGCCGGCATTGACCCTGGGCACCGCTTTTGCCGGGGACCTGGCCAAGCTGGTGCGGGCCAGCATGCTTGAGACCTTGAGCCAGGACTACATGCGCACCGCCTATGCCAAAGGCATCCCCGACTGGCTGGTGATTGGCAAGCACGCGCTGCGCAATGCCGCGATTCCGACGGTGACGATGACCTCGCTGCACGTCGTGGCGCTGCTGGGCGGGGCGCTGGTGACCGAGACCATTTTTGCCTGGCCTGGCCTGGGCCAGCTGATCGTGCAGGCGATCAACACCAAGGACATGGCGGTGATCCAGATCAGTGTGCTGGTGATCACCGCGATGACCTTGCTGGTGAACTTTCTTACCGATGTGGTCTACCGCCTGATTGACCCGAGGATGAAACTATGAGCGGCGTGGTTCTGAACACCGGCACGGCCGTGCAGGCCGATGCGCCAGCGGTGGCGGCCCAGCCTCCGCGCCTGCAGCGCTTTTTGCGCGCGCTGTGGCGCAGCCGCAGTGGCCGCTTTGGCGCCATCTTGTTGCTGCTGATCCTGCTGGCCACCTTGGGCGCCGATCTGCTGCCGCTGGCCGACCCGGTCAAACGCAATCTGTCGCTGCGCTACCTGCCGCCCGTCTGGCTGGACAAGGGCCAGTGGGCCTATCCGCTGGGCACCGATGGCCAGGGCCGCGACATGCTGGCGCGCATCGTCTACGGCGCGCGCAGCTCGGTGATGGTGGGGCTGGCAGCGGTCGCGCTCTCGGGGGCGGTCGGTGTGGCCATTGGCGTGCTGGCCGGGCTGCGTGGCGGCTGGCTGGACCAGATGCTGATGCGCGTGGTCGATGCCATCCTGGCGATTCCGGCCATGCTGTTCATGCTGGTGGTGGCCCTGGTGGCCGGCGCCGGCCTGGCTCCGCTGATCGTGGTCATAGCGCTCACCAACTGGGTGATCTACACCCGCATTGCGCGGGCCGAGGTGTTGCGCGTCAAGGAGCTGGAGTTTGTGGCAGCGGCGCGGGTCAGCCGGGTGCGTACCTCGCGCCTGCTGCTGCGCCACATCCTGCCCAATATCCTGCCGGCCCTGGTCGTGGTGGCCACCTTGAACATCGGCACCGTCATCCTGACGGAGTCCTCGCTGAGCTTTTTGGGCTTTGGCATCCAGCCTCCCGACATCTCCTGGGGCCAGATGCTGGCCGACGGACGCCAGCAGCTGGCCACCAGCTGGTGGATCAGCACCTTTCCCGGCGTGGCGCTGACGGCCACGGTTTTTAGCATCATCTTGCTGGGCGATTGGCTCAGAGACTACCTGGACCCACGCCTGCCATGACTGCTGCCCCAAGCCTTGCCCAGCTGGCCAACCCGGCCAGCGCCATCATTCGCCCCGCCGCGCTGCAGGCCAGCCTGACAGATACCGTGCTGCGCTACCGCAATGCCGCTGTCACGCTGCAACCGCAGGATGGCGGCGAGCCGCTGCGCCTGGTGCGCGGGGTGGATCTGGAGGTGCAACGCCGGCAGGTGGTGGCCTTGGTGGGCGAGAGCGGATCGGGAAAGACCTTGACGGCCTTGAGCGTGCTGGGCCTGCTGCCGGGCAATGCCCGCTTCAGCGCGGATGAGGCCCTGCTCAATGGCCGCGATCTGCGCCACCTGGACAAGGCGGGATGGCGCAGCTTGCGCGGGGCCGATGTGGGCATTGTGTTCCAGGAGCCGCTGTCGTCGCTGAACCCGGTGCTGACCATTGGTGACCAGATCGAAGAGGTGCTGTACTACAAGCGCCAGCTGACGCGGCGCCAGCGCCGGGCCGAGGCCATTGACCTGCTGGCCCGCATGGGCCTGCCCCGGCCGGCGCAGCTGCTGCAGGACTACCCCTTCCAGCTTTCGGGCGGCATGCGCCAGCGGGTGATGCTGGCCATTGCGATGGCGGGCGAGCCGGCCTTGCTGATTGCCGACGAGCCCACCACCGCACTGGACAACACCGTGCAGGCCCAGGTGCTGGAGCTGATGGTGCGCACGGCCGAGCAGTCGAATGTGGGCGTGCTGCTGATCACCCATGACCTGTCGGTCATCGCCCAGGTGGCCGACCAGGTGCATGTGATGCGCCAGGGCGAGATTGTTGAGTCGGCACCGGTACAGCAGCTGTTTGCCCGGCCCCAAGCGGCCTATACGCGCCAGCTGCTGGCGCTGGCGCCGCGCATTCCTGCCGTGGTGCGCCAGCCGCTGGCAGAGGCCGGCGTGCAAGCGCCGCAGGCTGCGCAGGATGTGCCCGCGATTCTGCAGCTGGATGCCGTGAGCAAGGTCTACCAGCAGCCCCGCGCCTGGCATTTCAAAGCCCAGAAGCACCTGGCGCTCGACAGCGTGTCCTTCTCTCTGCAACGCGGCCGCACCCTGGGCCTGGTCGGAGAGTCGGGCAGCGGCAAATCATCGCTCGCACGCCTCATTGCCGGCCTGGCGCAGGCCGATGGCGGCCAGCTGCGTTTTGATGGCGCCGATCTGAACGACCCGGCAGTGCGCGCGGGCGCAAGCATCCAGATGGTGTTCCAGGACCCCTATGCATCGCTGAACCCGCGCATGCGCATTGGCCAGCTGATCACCGAGCCGCTGGCCGAGCTACCAGGCTGGGCGGCAGCACAGCTGCGCGCGCAAGCGGCGCAGTTGCTGCAGATGGTCGGCCTGCCGGCCTCGGCCCTGGACCGCTTTGCCCATGAGCTCTCCGGTGGCCAGCGCCAGCGCGTCTGCATTGCGCGGGCGCTCAGCGTGCAGCCCCAGCTGCTGATCTGCGACGAGCCTGTCTCTGCCCTCGATGTGTCGGTGCAGGCCGAAATCCTGGCGCTGCTGCAGCGGCTCAAAAAGGACCTGCAGCTGAGCATGGTGTTCATCGCCCACGGGCTCGAGAGCGTCTACGCGATCTCGGACGACATCGTGGTGCTGGAAAAGGGCCGGGTGGTGGAAGCCGGCCCGCGTGACCAGATCTTTGGCGCGCCGCGCCATGCCTATACCCGCAGTCTGCTGGACGCGATGCTCGACATCGACCCCGCACGTAGCCGCTTCAAGACCCGGCCCGCTGAGGCTGAGCCGGACAGCCCCGCGCTGGCCCGGGTGGCCTGATGCCGCGCAGCGCCTGCGCTGACCCCATTTTTTGATTCCCACAGTGTGTAGAACACGATGAGCCAGCCCCCCCAACTCCACCTCAACCTCAATATCTACGGCGCAGGGGCCCATGCCGCTGCCTGGCTGTGGCCGCAGAACGACCCGCTGTGGCCGGTGACCCCCGACTACTTTGTGCGCCTGGCGCAGACGGCAGAGCGGGGCGGCTTTGACGCGGTGTTCTTCTCGGACCGCGCGGCCTTTCCCGGCAACAGCCTGCATCGCCCGTTTCCGGCGATCGAACCCAGCATTCTGCTGGCCCTGATCGCAGCCAAGACCCAGCACATCGGTCTGCTGGCGACCGTGTCCTCCTCGTACAACGAGCCCTTCAATATCGCGCGGCGCTTTGCGTCGCTGGATCTGGTCAGTGGCGGTCGCTCGGGGGTGAACATCGTCACCTCAGCCGATGTGGAGGCTGCGCGCAACTTTGGCCGCAGCGCGCCGCTGGCGCATGCCGACCGCTACCGGCGCGCGGCAGAGTTCAGCCAGGTGCTCAAGGACCTGTGGGCCAGCTGGGGGCCCGGCGGCATTGTGGCCGACCGCGCAACGGGCCAGTACTTTGACCCGGCGCAGATCCGTCCGATCGCCCACCACGGCGAGTTCTTCTCGGTCGAAGGGCCCATCAACGTGCCGCCCAGCCCGCAAGGCCGGCCGCTGGTGGTGCAGGCCGGCGGCTCGGATGCCGGCCTGGACCTGGCCGCCCATCATGCCGATGCGGTGTTTACGTTGGCGCCGTCGCTAGCGCAGGCGCAAGGCTACCGCCAAGCGCTGGATACCCGGCTCAAGGCACTGGGCCGTGCCACCAGCGCCGTCAAGGTGTTCCCCGGCCTGGTCACCGTGCTGGGCGGCACCGAGCAGGCCGCGCAGCAGCGCGCCCGGGCGCTGGCCGACCTGGTGCCCATCGAGCAGGGGCTCAACTACCTGTCCGACCTGCTGCAGACCCGCTTTGGCCATGCCGACCTGGACCAGCCGCTGCCCGCTGACCTGCAACTGCCAGGCAACGGCATGACCACCTTTGCGAAGAATGTGCTGGACAAGGCGCGCAGCCATGGCTGGACGGTGCGCGAGCTGATCCGCGCGCAAAACGGCGGCGGCAGCAACCACAACACCATCGTCGGCACGCCCGAGCAGGTGGCCGACTACATGCTGACCTGGTTCCGCAGTGGCGCCATCGATGGCTTCAACCTGATGCATGACGTGCTGCCCTCGGGGCTGGAGGACTTTGTCGACCAGGTGGTGCCGCTGCTGCGCAAGGCAGGGGTCTACCGCGAAACCTATAACGCCAGCACCTTGCGCGGCAACCTGGGGCTGGCTGCGGCCTGAGCCCCTCTTACAACACCCCCGCCGGGCCCGGCCCGCGCTTTTTGCAGAACCGTTTATGAAAATCGACCCTCCCCAGACCCTGACCCCCGCAGCACAGAGCGCGGCCAGCGGAACCGCCCGCACCGACTGGCAAGCGCTGTTTGACGAGATCGCCGCCGGCTCGGCCGAGCGCGAGGAAAAGCGCATTCTGCCGTTTGCGCAGATCCAGGCCTTGAAGGACCGCCGCTTTGGCGCCTACCGCCTGCCGGTGGCCGATGGCGGCACAGGGGCCAGCATGGCGGGGCTGATGGAGCAGGTGATAGCGCTGGGCGCAGCCGATTCCAACGTTGCGCATATCTTGCGCAACCACTTTGTCTTTGTGGAGCGCTTCGCGCGCAACCCGGTCAGTGCGCAGGCGCATTTCTGGCGCGATCAGGTGGCCCAGGGGGCGATCTTCGGCCTCGCCAACACCGAGCTGGCACAGGCCAGAAGCGGCGAAAAGACCTTCACACGCCTGGTGCCCGACGGCGCCCACTTTCGCATGACCGGCGCCAAGTTCTACAGCACTGGCAGCCTGTATGCGGATTTCGTCATCGTGCGGGCACGCGACGCGCAGGAGCGCGATGTCACTGCCATCATCCCCACGCGGCGCGAAGGCGTGAATCTGGTCGATGACTGGGATGCCATGGGCCAGCGCATGACCGGCAGCGGCACCACCTTGTTCGACAGCGTGCGGGTGGAGCCCGAGGAGATCATCGTGGACAGCGCCGGCACCGGCTACAGCCGGCCCTACAAAAGCACCTTGCCCCAGCTGTTCCTGACGGCGGTGAACACCGGCATCTTGCGGGCCATTGTGCGTGATGCGTCGGCGATGCTGCACAAGCGGTCGCGCAAGGGCTTTTTCTTTGCCGCTGCCGATACGCCGGCAGAAGACCCGTTGCTGCTGAAGATCGTCGGCGATCTGTCGGCCCAGCTGTTTGCCGCTGAGGCAGTGATGGCTGCGGCCAGCCATGCGCAGGATGCCTCGCTGGCCACGGCGGAGGGCGACCCCGCGCTGAAAGACACCGCCCACCATGCCGCCGTGCTGGCTGCCAAGGCCAAGCTCATCGTCGATGGCCTGGTGCTGCAGGCCGGCACGGCAGTGTTTGACCTGGGCGGCGCCTCCTCCACCTTGCGCACGCAGAACCTGGACCGCCACTGGCGCAATGCCCGCACCGTGGCATCGCACAACCCGGCGCTGTACAAGGCGCTGGCCTTGGGCAAGCTGGCCGTGCATGGCGAGCCGCTGCCCGACAAGGACTTTTTCTAGGTCAGTGCCCTTCGCTGGCCACCGCGCCGCTGCGGTGCCCCACGGTGGCCTGTTGCTGACCACGGCTGCGCAGCAGCGCCACCGCCAGCGCTGCGGCCAATACCAGCACCACGGCAGTGGCCATCACCGCCATAAAGCCCTGGTCAAACGCCGCGTGGGCCAGGCCCAGCAGCTGGGCCGCTGCCTCGGGCGGCAACTTTTCTGCAGCCAGCAACGCGGCATCGATGCCATCGCTGGCGCCGGTGGCCTGCAGGTTGGCCGGCAGCACCAGGCTGCTGGTATAGCGCCAAGACAGCACGCTGCCCAGGAGCGCGACGCCCAGCACGCCGCCAAACTCGTAGGAGACCTCTTCGACCGAGGCGGCCATGCCCGCGTGCTCGGGCGGCGCGCTGTTCATCACCGCATTGGAGGCTGCGGTGATGGTGGCGCCCACACCCAGGCCCAGGACGGCCAGCACGGCAATTTTCTGCAGGCTGTGGGCGCCCGTGTTGAGGCTCATCGTTAATGCACACAGCGCCACGGCGCTGACCAACAGCCCCGCCAGAATCAGTCGGTGCGTGCCAAAGCGCGACAGCGCCCAGCCGGCGATGGGGCCGGCCACAAAGGCCGCCACCGGGATCGGCAAGATCGCCAGCCCCGCTTGCAGCGGGCTCAGCCCCAGCACCAGTTGCAGGCGCTGGCTGAACACCAGCTCCACGCCCACCAACGCGACGGCTGCCACCACGGCGGCAATCACACCGCCCGAGAACGTGGGAATGCGGAACAGGCGCAGCTCGATCAGCGGCTGGGGCCGGCTGAGCTGGCGGCGGATAAAGACCGCCAGCACCACGGCGCTGAGGATGCCCATCAGCGCGGCAAAGCCCAGTGACGGCGCAGGCTTGGCCAGCTCCTTGATGCTGAGCACCAGGCTGACCATGGCGACCATCGCCTGCAGCGAGCTGGTGTAGTCCCAGCCAGCCAGGCTGGCCTTGTGCTGGAGGCGGTCTGCGGGAATCAGCCACACGGTCAGCACCAGCGCCAGCGCCACGATAGGCACATTGACCAAAAACACCGAGCCCCACCAGAAGTACTCCAGCAGCACGCCGCCGACGACAGGGCCCAGCGCCGCGCCGCCCGAGGCGACCGAGGCCCAGATGCCAATGGCCACCGAGCGCTCGCGCTGGTCGGGAAAGCTCATGCGGATGATGGCCAGGGTCGCGGGCATCATGATGGCCGCGCCCACGCCCAGCAGCGCGCGGGCGGCAATCAACATGGCTGCATTGGGGGAATAGGCGGCCGCCAGCGAGGCGGTGCCAAAGACCACCAGCCCGAGCATGAACATGCGCCGGTAGCCCAGGCGGTCGCCTAAAGCGCCGGTGCTCAGCAGCAGGCCGGCGACGACCAGCGCATAGGCGTTGACGATCCACAGCTTCATCGAGGTGGACGCGGCCAGGTCATGGGTGAGTGTGGGCAGCGCGGTGTAGAGCACCGTCATGTCGACGACGATCAGCAGCAGGGCCATGGATACGATGGCCAGCACCAGCCATCTTCTGGAATGCAGTGCCATGGTCAGACTCCCAGTTCTTTCATCATCGTGACGGACACGGGCCGGCAGCCCAGGCGCTCGAACAGCCGGTGCGCGCCCTGGTTGCCGATGCCGCTTTCCAGAAACAGGCGTTGCAGACCTTCAGCCTGCAGCTGCGCGCAGACCCAGCCAAACAGCGCCTGGCCCAGGCCCTGGCCGCGTGCGGCGGGGCTGACGACCAGGTCATCCAAGGTGGCAAACGGCGTGGGTGCGCGCTGCTCCTCGTCGAGCGAGACAAAGGCGATGCCGACCAGCGCATCGCCCTGGTGGGCGATGGCGATGCGCTGCATTGCGTTGGCTTCGGGCGCGGCCAAGGTGGTCTCAATCTGCCGGGCCATGTGGTCGGCCAGCTGGGGGCTCCATTGGCCCGGTGCGATGGCGCGCGGGGACTGCAGCTCGCCATGGGAGATGTAATGGGGACTGAGCTGGCCCATGAACAGCGCCAGGATCGCTGGCGACTGTGCGGGGTCGTGGCACCAGGCCATCGTCAGGGCGGGTGCTTGTTGGTTGATCGATTGCATAGCCTGGATATTGCGCCATAAAAATAGATTGATAAAGTTGGAATCCATCAATAAAACAGATGAATGCGTTACAGTGCCAGGCAATGGAATGGACCATTGAACAATTGCGGCAGTTTGTGGCCACCGCCGACAGCGGCTCTTTCTCAGCCGCTGCACGCAGCCTGGGCAAGGCGCAATCTGCTGTCAGCACCGCGGTGGGCATGCTGGAGGTAGATCTGGGCGTGGTGCTGTTTGACCGCTCGCACCGCAATGCCCAACTGACCGATGCGGGCCGGGTGCTGCTGCTGGAGGCGCGCGAGCTGCTGCGCCAGGCCGAGCAGCTGGACCAGCGCGCGCAGGCGCTCAGCGGCGGGGCCGATGCCGAGCTGGCACTGGCGATTGACGAGGCGCTGCCCTATACCGCCGTGGCGACCATGCTGCGCGAGATGGCGCAGCGGTTTCCGAGCCTGGAGTTGCTGCTGCTCAACGGCACCGCCACCGAGGTGGCCGACTATGTGGCCCAGGGGCGCGCCGGCATCGCCATCCACATCGACCGGGGGCCCGTGCTGCACCATTTTGAGCAGCGCCACCTGGGCACCGTGCCCCAGGGCGTGTTTGTGGCCGCCGACCACCCGCTGGCCGATGGCCAGGCCGTGAGCCTGCAGGCGCTGGCCCAGCACCGGCAGTTGCTGATGCATACCGAGGACGTGCATGAGCGCGCCTACAGCCCGCGCGTCTGGCGCTCGGACAGCTTCTACAACATCGCAGACATGGTGGCCGACAACCTGGGCTGGGCGGTGCTGCCGGTCAATATTGCGCACTACGAAGGCAACCGCCAGGCGCTGCGCGAAGTGCCTTGCCCGGCACTGGCGCTGCCCCGGCTGTCGGTGCGCATGCTGTGGCGCCAGGGTGCGCAGCGCAGCCAGACGGCGCAGTATGTGGAGACGCGCTTTGGGCAGCTGTTGGCGGCTATTTGATATTCCGCCGCTGTATCTGTGGTCTGGCCTGGTATTAATAAATGGATTGCTGACTTTTCGCCAATTTCAGGATGCGGCATTTTTAGGGCCGACTAACACTCCACTGTCATGATGTTAAGCAAGTGAATAGATATCACTTGGGTTATCACTGCTGTCTTTCAACGCGATAACGCATCCAAACCACTTCTGCTTCCAGCGTTTCGACTGACATGAGCCGCAGTCTTCGTCCGGAAGCGGGCCGCTCGTTGGCATCTTTGCCTTGGTAATCAAATATGCTGGGGATGCCCGCCAAGCCGTCTATGCCTGGATAAACCAATAGGCTGATTTCATCAATGAGGTCCGCTTTGAGAAATGCACCATTGATGGTTCCTCCGCCCTCCAAAAGCAAGCATTCGGTTTGAAAATCAGCACTGATGCAGCCCATGGCGGTGGCAAGGTCATGGCCATCATCTCCGGCAAATAGATAAGAAACCCCGTCGGCACGTAGCTCAGCGAGATAGTCCTCCGAGACTCGGCTGCCCAGTACAGTGACGAGGTGCTCTTTGCCGATATGGTCCACGCCATAGTGGAGCTTTCCCAAAGGATCAATCGTAATGGCCAGATTGCGCTGTTGGCGATTACCCATGTGGCTGGTTCTTGCAGTCGCTTGGGACGAGGTTTTGGAAGCATGTTCTGCGCCCCGCACCATCTCGGCCATGGTCTTCCGCCCCACGATCCAGCCCTGTGCCCCCAACTTTGCTGCAGATTCTTCGTATATCTCCAAGACCTTGTTTTTACCCGCACTGTCGGGTAATGGCGTCCAGCGGTTGGAAATAAGACGGCCGTCGATCGAGCCTATCATGTGGCAGATTATTTTGGGTCGCATATTTATATTTGTATAAATGGTTGGGTAAATGGATGAGGTATTTTAATAAGCCAAGAAGCGTCCTGCAAAAACAGTACCCGTCCAGCACAGCATGGAAATCAAGGCTGCGGCTTTTGCCGATGTTGGTGGAGTCTGCTCTTCGTCCCAGGTCATGACGGTTTTATAAATTCCCTGGTGAAAGATGAGAATATTAAAGCCCGCAATAACGATCAGGCCAAACTTCCAAACGGCAGCAGGACTTTCGCCCACCGCCAGCGCAATGGCGCTGAACATGGGCAGTCCGGTGCACAGGACGATGCCAAATCCCAGATGCGACAACGGCAGCAGATGGCGCATGGTGACGGTGACGGGAACGTGTCCGCGTGCCAGGCCGAGCAAACGCAGGTCGACGATGAACGCTGGCCCGATCAGCAGTGCAATGCCCAATACATGCAAGCTCATCAGGACAGGGTAGAGGACGGGGGTAGTGCGTACGACTTCTCCAGCCCCTGAGCGTTCAATAGCTCCCAAGATGTCCCGGAACATTCGGTTTATTTCGACGGTGCGGCGGGCGCTGATTCTGGCTGTTGTGGCAGTGAGGTCAGTTGCTGCCATACGCCCTGACCGTTTGCTAGCCAGAACATCATCGGACGCAATTCACGGTCCTGGCTGGCACTGAGAAATCCAACGACTTCCATTTTCTCGCCTACTTTCAACGCGCGGTCCAGGCCCCAGCGTTCCATCCACTCGGGGCCTGCAAGCACCAGGCGCAGTTCCTTTTGTTCGCCACCGTAGGGCCGGGCCGAATTCATGGTCGCGAGAGCGCTGCCTGGGTCTGCGCCGGGAGGGGCGGCACGGCTTTTCCAATTGGCCGGCAGCTTCGTGGTCTCCACCTTGAGGCGCACTTCGCTGTGCGGATTTCCCCAGCGTACATAGGTCACTGTGCCTGCGGCGAAATAGGCATGGCGGGTGTTGAAGGAACTCCAACCGTGGTGTGCGGACGCGTATGGCATCCATGCATATCCGAGAGCGACTGCGAAAAGCAGCTTGAGAAATACGTTGGCGATGCTGGAAATCTTCATCTGATGTCCTGAGTGATGGGGCAATGAAAGCCAGGCGGACGAGCGACCGCCCAAGAGGTGTGCCCACTCTAGGTGCAAAAACCGCAGGCCGGTACCTGCGGCAATCGATGGCACTTATGTAGGAATTTCATGAGTCCACCTTCTGCGCAAGAAGCATGCGGCCTTGCGATGGAGTTGCGGTCCCTAAAAAGGCGTATCCAGCTTGGTGACGACGACGTGCCAAACGAGGCGGTGGTTGCAAGGGCGCTGTCTGCCCCTTGGATCGCAGCCCGTCATCACCCATATCGACGCGTCTTTTTAATGAAAAATTCTCATATTTGCAATCGAATTCCGGTTCTTAACAAAAGGAATCGTGGTGGTCAGACTCACTACTTCATTGCCCCGATGCCTTCTTTTTTCAGCCTTCGTTGAACTGGATTTCATCTGCTCGTCAGAGGCAGAGCCAGCCACTTGAGTCCGGATGAAGTGAGGCGATCGAGGGTGTTTCGGAACCTCAGCGTCAACAGAATTTTCATAACGCAAGCGCTGCTGATGTCATGACCCTGTCCATAAAGGAATTGAGATGAAGAAAATTTTGGCAACCGCCGGCGTACTGGCTTCTGTCGCTGCTAGCACCGTGTATGCCCAAGGCATTGAGATCACGCACGGTGGGCAACATCCCACTCGCCCCGGTGACCCGTCGCAGTTTTCTGGGAACGTCTCGATCGATGCCTTGACGACCAAGGGCAGCGCGGCATTCGCCGGCTCCGGCTTGGTGGCCTTTGCACCAGGGGCTCGCACCGCGTGGCATTCACATCCCGCAGGCCAGTGGCTGTATGTGACGGTGGGGAATGGCTGGGTTCAGCAAGAAGGACAGGCTGTGCAAGCCCTGAAAGCCGGGGATGCGGTCTGGATTCCGGCAGGTGTCAAACATTGGCATGGGGCTACTGAAAAAAACGCGATGAGCCATGTTGCAGTCCCTCCCCACCTGGACGGCAAGAACGTCGCCTGGATGGAGCAAGTCAGTGATGCGGATTACGGCAAGCGTTGAGCGCGTGTGGGCACGCTTTAGAAAGAACGATATGAAAACACACCTCTTGCTTGCCGCATCGGCAGCGTTCCTGCTCACGGCCTGTGCCAGCAAACAGCCAGCCCCAGCCGGCAAGCCAGCATCCCGAAGCACAGGCCCATCGGCAGAGCAGATTGCAGCCGTTTCACCAGGTCTGGCCCGATTCACGGCGCAGACGATTGACGCTGGACTCTGGAATCGCCCAGGCCTGTCTCGCCGCGATCGCAGCCTCATCACGCTGTCCGCGCAAATCGCGCGAAACCAATCGACTGAGCTTGGCAACCAGATCGCGTTTGCCCTGGACAACGGCGTGACGCCCGCTGAGGTGTCCGAGCTCATTACGCATCTGGCTTTCTATGCCAGCCTTGGCAATGCCATGAGTGCTGTGACAGCTGCCCGGTCGGTGTTTGTGGACCGCAGCATTGGCATAGAGGCACTGCCTGCGGCGCAGGGCGGGCTGCTTGCACTGGATGAGAAGTCCGAGGCAAGCCGTGCTGAACGCGTAGAAGCAAACTTCGGCGCAGTGGCGCCGGGCGTGGTTCAAGCCACTACGGATGTGCTGTTTCGCGATCTTTGGTTGCGGCCGGGTCTGAGCCCCCGAGATCGAAGCTTGGTGACCTTCAGCGCATTGATTGCCGTCGGTCAGGTGGCTCAGGTGCCGGTTCATCTGAATAAAGCCATGGACAACGGATTGACCCAGGGCGAGGTGTCTGAAACGCTGACCCAGCTGGCTTACTACGCCGGTTGGCCCAACGTCTTTTCAGCAATGCCTGTGGTCAAGGATGCCTTTTCCAAGCGGCCCGCATGATGAAGCCCACGAACAGACGACCTGGTCTTCAGGCCAGCCTCGTGCCTTTAACCCTGCTCATGGCTTTAACAGCAGTGGCCAATGATGCCTGGTCACAAGGCAACACGCGGGTGGCGTTTCCAGAGGGCTACCAGCGCGGCGTTCACTACGCCACGGTGGAGCGCGGGAACATCCGAGAAGAGATTTTTACCAGCAGCGAAGCCATTGACGCTGCCAAGAAGAACCAACCTCTTCCGAGTGGCACTGTCATCACGATGGAGGACTACCGCGATGGCCGCCTTTTCCGCTACGTGGTGATGGAGAAACGCCAAGGCTGGGGAGAAAAGCATGACCCGCAAGTGCGCAACGGCGACTGGGAGTTCCAGTCCTTCGCACCGGATCGATCTGTCAATCGCTCTGAGAACGTAGCACGCTGCATGGGCTGCCACCAGCCACAGGGGAAGAACGATTTTGTCTTCACATTCGACCGAATGCGGAGTGCAAATGTCAGCGGATTGGAGAGGACTTTGCGCCTGGTAGCTGCGGCACCTGATGGCGTCAAACCGCCCCTGAACACCCATGCACTTGCCATTCTTCAGCAGGACCCTGGACGGATGCCGACTCCTCTTGCATCCAACCACCAATAACAACCCAAGGAACATCCTATGTCCCATACACACCATCCCCAGTTGAAGACTGATCCCATTTCTACCGAGCGCCGAAAAATTCTGGCGGGGGGCGCTGTGCTCACCGCAGCGGCCTTCGCCAGCGGCACCAGCTTTGCGAATGCGTCAGGCCCTGATATGTCGCGAGGGGCAGACAACTTCTACGTCAGCAAGGACGTCAACAGCCAGGAAGTCCGTTTTAAAAATACCCTGGGCATGGAGGTCGTCGGCACCTTGTTTACACCCAAGGCGTTGGAGCCCAACAAGAAGGCACCGGCATTGGTGGTCGGTCATCCCTACGGTGCTGTGCGCCAACAGGCCGCCAACCTGTATGCCACCAAGATGGCAGAGCAGGGCTATGTCACGCTCACTTTCGACCAGTCATTCTGGGGTCAAAGTGCAGGAGAGCCCCGGGGCGCCGTGCTGCCCGACATCTATGTGGAAAACTTCAGCGCTGCGGTTGACTTTCTGGGGACGCGAGACTTCGTGGCGCGTGAGCAAATCGGTGTCATCGGCGTCTGTGCCAGCGGTGGGTTCTCCCTTGCGGCAGCAAAGATAGATCCACGCATCAAAGCGGTTGCGACCGTCAGCATGTATGACATGGGCGAGTACTACCGCACTGGAATCAGAGGTGAACGCACGGTTGAGACGCGCAGTAAAGATCTGCAGATCGCCTCTGCGAATCGCTGGAAGGAGTTCGAGACGGGCCAGCCCATACACGGCCCAGGCCAAAACGACCCGGTGTTCCTGGAAGCCGCAGAGTCTCGTGATTTTTACGAAACCGCGCGTGGCAAGGTCGCATCCAACAATCGCAGGACGACGCCGGCTACTTACGCCAAGTTCATGAACTACTACCCGTTCAACGGTATCGAGGCCATCTCGCCGCGTCCTATTCTCTTCGTGGTGGGCGCCATCGCTCCATCGCGTGGTTACACCGAAACGGCTTTCAAATTGGCGGCTGAGCCTAAAGAGCTGGTTGTCATCGATGGCGCTAACCGCATTGATCTTTACGACCGCACCGAGATCATCCCTTGGCCGAAGCTGACTTCATTCTTTAACCAGCATCTGCGCAATGCCGCTTCTTCCTAAGAAGGCTGGCTCTGCAAGCATCGGAGGGGTGCGGCCAGTGTGCTGCGCTCTGACGAAGCTGACTTCCGCTCAGGCGCATACCCAGGAGCATTGACATGCCGACAACAAAGATATGGACCATGGCATTGGCCGCCATCCTGCCCATGACGGTGATGGCCGCCGATGGTAAGGCCAGCTGTGGCATCAAAGTCAAAATCACAGCCGGAGGCCAGGTGCTCACTGCGACCTTTCAGGACAACGCAACCAGCAGAGCGCTGGCTGCGTTGTTCCCTCTTACTGTGCCCATGATGGATTTGTACTCCCGTGAGCTCGTCTACCGTTTTGCGCAGCCGCTACCGGCTGAGCAAAAGACGACGAGTGGCTACGACGTCGGCGACATCGTCTATTGGGCGCCCCGCCACAGCTTTGTGATCATGTATGCGCAGAACGGTGAGCGCATCAGTGAGCTACAGAAGGTGGGTCGCATTGACTCCGGCGTGGAGAAGCTAGCGAACGTGGGCGACATCCACGTGCTGTTTGAACTGATGCCCCCATAACGGTGGCGCATCTACAAAATTGCAACGACATGCTTGCGGCTTGACCAGCTTGCTGCAGCGGGTCAATTTTTTCTCCTGGACATTTTTCCCTTCGCGCAAGTGTGTGCCGCACAGGTGGCGTGCCACCTAGGTGGGTTTTGCGCGTGTTCCCATTTTTATCGGGAGATTCTTCAGTGCCGGCCGCTAAGTAACGCGAGGGCGCCGCGCGAATGGGTCACAGGGCTTTCTCATGAACAACAACACAACCAACGCCTCCACCCGTTCTAGCCTGGGGGTTCTCCTGCCCATCATGGCTGCAGTGCTTGCAGGGTTTCTGATCATCGGATTGGCTCTCCCTGTTCTTCCCCTTCATGTTAGAAGTGATCTGGGCTATGGCACCTTCGTTGTCGGGCTGGTCGCAGGCGCACAGTTCGCCGCTTCATTGGTATCACGGGTCTGGGCCGGATCGTTTTCTGACAAATACGGCCCCAAGCGAGGGGTGGTGGTAGGTCTCGTAGCTGCCACCGTATCCGGGCTGCTTTATCTGTTGTCTTTGGTCTTTGCCAGCCAGCCCATGCTGTCCGTATCGATTCTTCTGTTGGGCCGGGCATTGCTCGGTGGTGCAGAAAGTTTCATCATCACAGGCGGCGTCAGCTGGGGACTGGGTCTGGTTGACAAATCACAGGCAGGCAAGGTCATTGCATGGGTAGGCACTGCGATGTTCGCTGCGATGGCTCTCGGCGGACCTGTGGGCACGCAAATCTTTTCGGCCTATGGTTTTATCGCGATCGCCTTGGTGACGGCACTGCTGCCGCTTCTGGTGCTTGTGGCCTTGTGGCACCTGCCAGCTCTGCCGCCGCATCCGCTCAAAGCGCAATCTGCGCTGAAATCAGTGCTGGGGTCGGTCTGGTTGCCCGGACTGGGCGCCGCCACGGCCAGCATCGGCTACTGCGCGATTCTGGCGTTCAGCTCCTTGTTCTACGCTGAGCAGCAATGGCAGCCCATCTGGCTGGCCTTCAGCGCCTTCGGTGTGGCACTTATTTTTGCGCGCATCGTCGCGGGGCATCTGCCCGACAGAATAGGTGGCGCAAAGGTTGCGCTGGTCTTCGTGCTGGTGCAGGCGGGTGGTTTGCTGCTCATGTGGCTGGCGCGCAGTCCTGTTGCCGCATCTGCAGGCGCGGCCATTGCGGGATTTGGCTATTCGCTGGTTTACCCGGGTCTTGGGGTTGAGGCTGTGCGCGGAACATCGCCGGAGAACCGGGGGCTGGCCATGGGCATCTACACGGCATTCCTGGATGTGGCCATGGCTATTGGCAGTCCCGCACTGGGCTGGGTGGCGGGTCAGGCCGGGCTTGCTGCGGTTTATCTTGCCAGCGCGTTGGTGGTGCTGTGCACTGCTGCTATCGCCGCTCGGCTGTGGCGGCGGCCCATGCTTGCTACCTAGTTTCGGCCGCTATGGCTGGTACCTCAACTCATCGATCAGCAGTTTCATAGCCTGGGAGGGTTGTCTTCTGCTGGGATAGTACAAATGGTATCCAGACCACAGCGGACACCAGTCCTCCAGAATGCGGACCAGCCGTCCCTTGGCCAGATAGGACTCGACCATGGGTTCAGGCACGTAGGCCAATCCGAACCCGGCCAGGGCACCTTCCACTGCTTCGTAGATGCTGCTGACGATCAGTTGCCCATCGACGCGCACGCTGAACTCTCGGCCTTCCGGGTTCTTGAACTCCCAGGCATACAGGCCTCCGTGTGTAGGCAGGCGCAAATTCACGCATTGGTGCTGCACCAGGTCGTGCGGTGTACTGGGAGCTGGCTTTTTATGGAAGTAGCCCTTGGTTGCTACCAGTGCAAAGCGCATGTCTGGCCCAATCCGCACAGCGATCATGTCTTGCGCCAGGGACTCGCCAAAACGAACACCGGCATCGTAGCGGTCCGCGGCGATGTCACTCATGGCGTAGTCGCTCACTAGTTCAATCTTGATATCCGGGTACTGGAGCAGGAACTTGCCTATCTTGGGCCAGAGGATGGAGCGGATGGCGTAATCGGTGGCCGTGATGCGAATGGTGCCGCTGGGCTTGTCCCTGAAGTCACTCAAGGCCTGTACCTGCGTATCGATTTCTGCCAACTGCGGTGAGATGTTCAGGTACAGCCTCTCGCCAGCCTCTGTGGGAGACACATTGCGGGTGGTCCGTGTCAGCAGGCGAATGCCAAGATTGGTTTCCAGTGTCCGGATGCTGTGACTCAGCGCGGATTGGGATACGCCTAGGCGAGCTGCAGCGCGTGTGAAATTGCCTTCACGTACGACAGCGACAAAGGCAAGCAATCCGCTGTAGTGGTCACGGGCCATTCATGCATTTCCTTCATGAAAATAGATAAAGCTCAGCGATTGTTGCATAAATCAGCTGCGAATAGAGAGGCAATCAGCAGATTCACTCTTCAACGGGATGACTGCAGCGGATCTCGTGTGCTTGCGGCCTTTGGCCAGGCGTTTACAAGCAGATCTACAGTGTCAAAGTGCTGAGCCATACGGCGTTGAGTGGCTCGTGTTTTCATCGACCGCCAGCTTGGTGCCCACATACGGAAACGCCCGCTGCGGGCACTGCGTGCGCTCGCAGACCTTGCAGCCCATGCCGATGGGGGTGGCGGCCTCCGGGTCTTCCAGCGCGATGCCCTTGGCATAGACCAGCTGCGGTGCATGGCGCAGGTCGCAGCCCAGGCCGATGGAAAAGGTCTTGCGGGGGGCGCCATAGCCGCGCTGCCCGCCGGAGACGCTGCGGGCGAACCACAGATAGCGCCGGCCATCGGGCATGGCGGCGAGCTGCGCGAGTACCTGGCCTGGCTGGCCAAAGGCCTCGTAGACATTCCACAGCGGGCAGGTGCCACCGGTGCGGCTGAAATGGAAATGCGTGGCCGACTGGCGCTTGGAGATATTGCCGGCCCGGTCTACGCGTACAAAGAAAAAGGGCACGCCGGGGTTGTCGGGCCGCTGCAAGGTGCTGAGCCGGTGGCAGACGGTTTCAAAGCCGACGGCAAAGCGCTGGCCCAGCAGGTCGATGTCGTAGCGCAGCGCCTGGGCGGCCTGCAAAAACGGGCCATAGGGCAGCAGCAGCGCACCGGCAAAGTAGTTGGCCAGGCCCAGGCGCGCCAGCCGCTGCGCGGAAGGGTCGCCGGCCAGCGCGGGCACGCGGATGAGGCTGTCGAGTTGGGGGCCGATCTCCAGCAGCGCCAGCTGCGTGGCCAACTGAAAGGCTTGCTGCGCCGGCGCCAGCGTGGGTGACAGCTGCAGCAGGCGCGAGGCCGGGTCAAACTGCCGCTTGCTGGCGCCTGCGCTTTGCACCTGCTGCACCTGAACCTGGTGCTCGCGCTCCAGGCGCTGCACCAGCCAGCCCACCAGCGGACCGCCCTGGGCCTGCGCCTGCATCGCCAGGTCTTCGGCTGCGCGGTCCACCGCATCGAAATAGTTCTGGTGCGAGAAGAAGAAATCGCGCACCACCTCGAATGGCATCGCGGCCGGCCCTTTGGCATGGGCACGTTCATCGCTGCGGTCGTCACCCAACTGCAGCGACAGCGCTTCGAGCCGCTGCATGGTGTCCAGATGGCGGCGGTACAGCGCCACCACCGCCGCGCCCAGCGCCGGCATTTGCGCGGCCACTTCTTGCAGCTCGGGCAGGGCGATGGCCTCGGGTGCATCGGCCAGGGCTTCGCGCAGCCCCGCCACCAGGCGTGCCTCCTCGTCTTCGGAAAACTGCTGGATGTCCACCCCCAGGCTGCGGTGCAGCTTGAGCAGCACCGACACCGTCAAGGGCCGCTGGTTTTGCTCCAGCTGGTTGAGGTAGCTGGGCGACAGGCCCAGCGCGTGGGCCAGCGCAATCTGCGACAGGTTGCGCTCGGCACGCAGCTTGCGCAGCTTCACGCCCATGAAGGTTTTTTTCATAGCCAGATCTCTTGTTTCATCCGGGGTAGTAGTCGCGACGAGGGTTTGCCAATTTTGCGGATTCTATCAATTTGCAAAATTCGCAAAATGGCACTTTTCATTCGCAGAAATTCGCCATTTCAGTGCTATCCACGGCATGGCATTTTGCGTAAATTGCGAAGCATGACACAACCCATCGGCATTGTTGAACTGCAGGAACTGGTACTGCCGGCGCTGGCCAACCACCACGGCACGCTGTTTGCGGGCCAGGGTCTGCAGTTGATGGCCAAGGCCGCGTTTCTGGCGGCCCGCAGCCTCGCGCAACGTGAGGTGGTGATGGCGGCAGTCAGCCGGGTGGACTTTGTGGCACCGGCACCGGTAGGCCATGGGCTGACCTTGCGTGCCTGGGTCAGCCGGGTGGGGCGCAGCTCGATGACCGTCTGCGTCACCGGCCTGGCGGACCTGCCCGGTACACCGCCCGAAGAGGTGCTCAAAGGTTTGTTTGAAATGGTGGCCGTCGATGCCAAAGGCCGGCCCGTCTCTGTTGATTGCGCGTATTTGAACCAGGAAACCCCGCTATGACCACCACGACCACCGAGGCCGCAGCGCCCACCACTCCTTCGACCTTCAAACCCAAGAAATCGGTTGCGCTCTCAGGCGTGACGGCGGGCAACACCGCCTTGTGCACCGTGGGCCGCAGTGGCAATGACCTGCACTACCGGGGCTATGACATTCTGGACATGGCCCAGGTCTGTGAGTTTGAGGAAATTGCCCACCTGCTGGTGCATGGCAAGCTGCCCAACCGGGCGGAACTGCGGGCCTACAAGGACAAGCTCAAAGCACTGCGCGGCCTGCCCGCCAGCGTCAAGCAGGCGCTGGAGCAGCTGCCGGCGGCCAGCCACCCGATGGATGTGATGCGCACGGGCGTATCGGTGCTGGGCTGCACTCTGCCCGAGAAGGACGACCACAACCTGCCCGGCGCCCGCGACATTGCCGACCGCCTGATGGCCTCGCTGGGCTCGATGCTGCTGTACTGGTACCACTTCAGCACCTCGGGCAAATGCATCGATGTGGAGACCGATGACGACTCCATCGGCGCGCATTTTCTGCACCTGTTGCATGGCAAGAAGCCCAGCGCGCTGTGGGAGCGGGCCATGCACACCTCGCTCAATCTGTATGCCGAGCATGAGTTCAACGCCTCGACTTTCACCGCCCGTGTGGTGGCCGGTACCGGCAGCGACATGTATTCGTCGATCACCGGCGCGATTGGCGCGCTGCGCGGCCCCAAGCACGGCGGCGCCAACGAGGTGGCCTTCGAGATCCAGAAGCGCTACGACAGCGCCGATGCTGCCGAGGCCGATATCCGCCGCCGGGTGGAGAACAAGGAGGTGGTGATCGGCTTTGGCCACCCCGTCTACACCGTCAGCGACCCGCGCAACGTTGTCATCAAGGGCGTCGCCAAGGAGCTGTCGCTGGAGGCCGGCTCCACGAAGATGTACGACATTGCCGAGCGCCTGGAGACGGTGATGTGGGAGGTCAAGAAGATGTTCCCCAACCTCGACTGGTTCAGCGCTGTGAGCTACCACATGATGGGCGTGCCCACTGCGATGTTCACGCCGCTGTTTGTGATTGCGCGCACCAGCGGCTGGGCGGCGCATGTGATCGAGCAGCGCGTGGACAACAAGATCATCCGCCCCAGCGCGCATTACACGGGGCCGGAAGACCAGGTGTTCCAGCCCATCGACCAGCGCGGATGATCAACTGCCGGCTGATCCGACTTCTCCCGATCCCTATAGAAATAGCGACACCGTGCGGGTGGCCTGCCCGCCGGTTTGCACTGCCCCATGAACACCGATTACAGACAAGCACTGGCCGGCACCGGCCTGGATTATTTTGATGCGCAGGCGGCAGTCGATGCGCTGGCGCCCGGCGCCTGGGCGCGCCTGCCGTACACGGCGCGGGTGCATGCCGAAAACCTGGTGCGCCGCGCCGACCCGGCCCAGTTGCCGGACTACCTGCGCCAGCTGATCGAGCGCAGGCGCGACATCGACTTTCCCTGGTTTCCGGTACGCGTGGTCTGCCATGACATCCTGGGCCAGACCGCCTTGGTGGACCTGGCGGGCCTGCGCGATGCGATTGCCCAGGCGGGCGGTGACCCGGCCGCCGTCAACCCGGTGGTGCCGGTGCAGCTGATCGTGGACCATTCGCTGGCCGTGGAATGCGGCGGGTTTGACCCCGAGGCCTTTGAGAAGAACCGCGCGATCGAAGACCGCCGCAACGAGGACCGCTTCCATTTCATCGAATGGAGCAAGAAGGCCTTTGCGAACGTGGACGTGATCCCGGCGGGCAACGGCATCATGCATCAGATCAATCTGGAGAAAATGTCGCCGGTGGTCTATGTGCAGCATGGTGTGGCCTTTCCTGATACCTGCGTGGGTACGGACAGCCATACCCCGCATGTGGATGCGCTGGGCGTGATTGCGGTGGGCGTGGGCGGCCTGGAGGCCGAGAACGTGATGCTGGGACGGGCCTCGTGGATGCGCTTGCCCGACATTGTCGGCGTGGCCTTGAGCGGCCGGCCCCAGCCGGGCATCACCGCGACCGACATCGTGCTGGCGCTGACGGAGTTTTTGCGCCAGCAAAAGGTGGTGGGCGCTTATGTGGAGTTTTATGGCGAGGGTGCGCGCAGCCTCTCGATTGGCGACCGCGCCACCATCGCCAATATGTGCCCGGAGTACGGCGCCACTGCCGCGCTGTTTGCGGTGGATGAGCAGACCTTGGCCTACCTGCGGCTGACCGGCCGCGATGAAAAGCAGGTGCAGCTGGTCGAGACCTATGCCAGGACCGCCGGCTTCTGGGCTGACAGCCTGGCCCAGGTGAGCTACGAGCGGGTGCTGCAATTTGACCTGTCGACCGTGGTGCGCAATATGGCCGGCCCCTCCAACCCGCACCGCCGCCTGCCGACCTCGCAGCTGGCCGAGCGCGGCATTGCCGGCGCCCAGCCCCTGGCGCTGGCGCGCGCACAGGAGGCGCAGGGCCTGCTGCCCGATGGCGCCGTCATCATCGCCGCCATCACCAGCTGCACCAACACCAGCAATCCGCGCAATGTGATGGCCGCGGCGCTGTTGGCGCGCAATGCGCGGCGCCTGGGCCTCGTGCGCAAGCCCTGGGTGAAGACCTCGCTCGCGCCCGGCTCCAAGGCGGTGGAGCTGTACCTGCAAGAGGCTGGGCTGCTGGAAGACCTGGAGGCGCTGGGCTTTGGCATTGTCGCCTTTGCCTGCACCACCTGCAATGGCATGAGCGGCGCGCTCGATCCCCGCATCCAGCAGGAGATCATCGATCGCGACCTGTATGCCACGGCCGTGCTCTCGGGCAACCGCAATTTCGATGGGCGCATCCACCCCTATGCCAAGCAGGCTTTCCTTGCGTCGCCCCCGCTGGTGGTGGCCTATGCGATTGCGGGCACGGTGCGCTTTGATATCGAGAAGGATGTGCTGGGCATCGTCGATGGGCGGGAGATCCGTCTGCAAGACCTCTGGCCCAGCGACGCAGAGATCGATGCCGTGGCGGCCCAGGCCGTGAAGCCAGCGCAGTACCGTGCGGTCTACGAGCCCATGTTTGCGCTGCGCGTGGACGATGGCGAGCAGGCCGAGGCGCAGTATGCCTGGCGCCCCCAGTCCACCTATATCCGCCGGCCGCCGTATTGGGACACCGAAGGTGTGGGCGCGCTGGCCGCGCATCCGCGCAGCCTGCAGGGCATGCGGCCGCTGGCGCTGCTGCCGGACAACATCACCACCGACCACCTCTCGCCCTCCAATGCCATTCTGGCCAGCTCGGCCGCTGGGGAGTACCTGGCCAAGATGGGCCTGCCCGAAGAGGACTTCAACTCCTACGCCACCCACCGGGGCGACCACCTGACGGCGATGCGCGCCACCTTTGCCAACCCCCAGCTTGTCAACGAGATGGCCGTGGTCGATGGTCAGGTGCAAAAGGGCTCGCTGGCCCGCATTGAGCCTGAGGGCCGGGTGGTGCGCATGTGGGAGGCGATGGAGACCTATCTGGCGCGCCGCCAGCCGCTGATCATCATTGCCGGCGCCGACTACGGCCAGGGCTCCAGCCGCGACTGGGCCGCCAAGGGCGTGCGACTGGCGGGGGTGGAGACGGTGGTGGCGGAGGGCTTTGAGCGCATCCACCGCACCAACCTGATCGGCATGGGCGTGCTGCCTTTGGAGTTCAAGCCCGGCACCACGCGCAAGACGCTGCAACTGGATGGCACGGAGACCTATGATGTGGAAGGTGAACGCACACCGCTGGCCACGCTGAGCCTGGTGGTCCGGCGCCGCAATGGCCAGATTGACCGCGTGCCGGTGACCTGCCGCCTGGATACCGGCGAGGAGGTGTCTGTCTACGAGGCAGGCGGTGTGCTGCAGCGCTTTGCGCAGGATTTTCTGGCATCCCGCGCTGTGCAAGCCGCCCCGGTGTGAATGCCCAGTTTTTTTCTGAACGACCATGACAACCCTGACCGCCCATCCTCCCCAGATCAAGATTCCCTCCATCTATATGAGGGGTGGCACCAGCAAGGGGGTGTTCTTCCATGTGCCGGATTTGCCGCTGCCCGCGCAGCAGCCCGGCGCGGCGCGCGATGCCATCTTGCTGCGCACCCTGGGCAGCCCCGACCCCTATGGCAAGCAGATCGATGGCATGGGCAATGCGTCGTCCAGCACCAGCAAGGCGGTGCTGCTGGCCAGGAGCACGCAGCCGGACCATGATGTGGACTACCTCTTTGGCCAGGTCGCTATCGACAAGCCCTTTGTGGACTGGAGCGGCAACTGCGGCAACCTGTCGGCCGCCGTCGGCCCTTGCGCGATCGCGATGGGCTTGATCGACCCGGCCCGCATCCCGCAGGACGGCGTTTGCACGGTGCGCATCTGGCAGGCCAATATTGGCAAGACCATCATTGCCCAGGTTCCCATCCGCAACGGAGAGGTGCAGGAGACCGGCGATTTTGAGCTGGATGGCGTGAGCTTTCCTGCCGCCGAGGTGCAGCTGGCCTTTATCGACCCCGCCGACGAGGGCGAGGATGGCGGCGCGATGTTCCCCACCGGCCAGCTGGTGGACCGGCTCGATGTGCCCGGGGTTGGCAGCTTTGCCGCCACCTTGATCAACGCGGGCATTCCGACGATCTTTCTGAATGCGCACGACCTGGGCTACAGCGGCCGGGAGCTGCAGAGCGATATAAACGGCGATGCCCAGGCCCTGGCGCGGCTGGAGACCATTCGTGCCTATGGTGCGCTGAAGATGGGCCTGATCCAGGACCTGGCCGAGGCCGCCAGCCGCCAGCACACACCGAAGATTGCCTTTGTGGCGCCTCCGGCCAGCTACACGGCATCGAGCGGCAAGGCGGTGGAGGCCCAGGATGTGGACTTGCTGGTGCGGGCGCTGTCGATGGGCCAGCTGCACCACGCGATGATGGGCACGGCAGCGGTGGCGATTGGCACCGCAGCGGCGGTGCCGGGCACCTTGGTCAATCTGGCCGCTGGCGGGGGCGAGCGCAACGCGGTGCGCTTTGGCCACCCCTCGGGCAGCCTGCGGGTGGGGGCGGAGGCACGCTTGCAGGATGGCCAGTGGGTGGTGGCCAAGGCGCTGATGAGCCGCAGCGCACGCATTCTGATGGAAGGCACCGTGCGGGTGCCAGGCGATTGTTTTTGAACAGGGGACTGTGGAATGGATACCAAGCAATGGCTGAAAGACATGGTGGCGGCCCGCCGGGGCGTGCTGGTGCCGGGGGCCTTCAATGCGCTGTCGGCCAAGGTGATCGAGGACCTGGGCTTTGAGGCCATCTATGTGACCGGGGCGGGCGTGACCAATATGTGGTTTGGCATGCCAGACCAGGGCTTTATGGGGCTGGCCGAGATCGCCGACCACACGGCGCGCATCCGCGACACGGTCAGCCTGCCCTTGCTGGTCGATGCCGATACCGGCTTTGGCAATGCGCTCAACGTCTACCACACGGTGCGCACCCTGGAGCGCGCCGGTGCGGATTGCATCCAGCTGGAGGACCAGGTGGCGCCCAAGCGCTGCGGACATTTCAACGGCAAGGAGGTGATCTCCACCGAAGAGGCGGTGAGCAAGATCAAGGCCGCCGTTGATGCCCGGCGCGATCCGAACCTGCTGGTCATGGCGCGCACCGATGCGGCGGCCACCCATGGTTTTGAGGCGGCCGTGGAGCGTGCCCAGCGCTTTGCCGAAGCCGGGGCCGATATTCTGTTTGTGGAGGCCGTCACCACGGCCGAAGAGATCCGCGCGCTGCCGACCCGGCTGGCCACCCCGCAGCTGATGAACATGGTGATTGGCGGCAAGACCCCTATTTTTGATGCGGAGCAGCTGGGCGAACTGGGCTACGGCATCGTGCTCTATGCCAATGCGGCGCTGCAGGGCGCTGTGGCTGGCATGCAGAAAACGTTGACCGTGCTGCGCGACGAGAAGGCGGTGCAGGAATCCAGCGGTTGGGTGGCGACCTTTGCCGAGCGCCAGCGCCTGGTGGGCAAGCCCGCCTGGGATGCGCTGGAGAAGCGCTTTACCTGATAGCTCCATGCTGGCCGCTGCCATGCGGTGGTCGTGAAACTGTCATGGCGCTGAAATTCACCATTTTCAGTGAGGGGCAAGGGCCTGGGCTTGCGGAATAATTGCAGCACTTGGAATATGAACGGACCCCATGCCCACCCAGATGCTCACCGCCGATCTCGCACTGCCCGCACCGGTACTGGTGGTGGAGGACAACCCGCTGGTGCGCAACCGGCTGCAGGGCCTGCTGCAGCAACTGGGCTACAGCAGCGATGCGCTGGTGATGACCGGATCGCTGGCCGAAGCGCGCGCTTACCTGGCGGGCGAGGCGCACACGGTATCGCTGGTGCTGGTGGACCTGGGCCTGCCCGATGGCAGCGGTGTGGAGTTGATTGAAGAGCTGCATGCCCAGGCGCCCAACCTGCCGATGCTGGTGGTATCGGCCTGGAGCACGCAGGAGATGATCTGGGCCGCGTTGCGCGCTGGCGCCGTGGGCTATGTGCTCAAGGAGCGCGATGACATGGAAATGGCCATGGCCTTGCGCAGCGTGCTGCGCGGCGGCGCGCCCATCGACCCCTTTATTGCGCGGCGCATCATTGAGGAGCTGCCGCTGCAAGCCCCGCCTGCCGTGCAGGCGGCAGATGACCCCGGCCTGAGCGCCCGTGAGCACACCATCCTGCAGCTGGTGGTCGAAGGCCTGAGCAACCGCGAGATTGCCGAGCGGCTGTTTTTGTCGCGCTACACGGTGGAGTCGCACATCAAGAATGTCTACCGCAAGCTGTCGGTGTCCTCGCGCACCCAGGCGGCGCAGGAAGCGCGCCGGCGCCGCCTGGTGGATTGAGCCGCGCAGCGCTCAGCCCTGTCTCGCTGTCCCCGTAATCGCCCGCCCATCCGATCTGGAGTGACTGACCGTGCCCCACACTTATTTTGATCCGCCTTTGCTGATTCGAGACGGCATGGGCACAGGGGTCGATACGCAGACGACGCCTTATGTCTGCAATATCGACGGCATGCCCCAATTCAACGAAGCACTTCCTGCAGGCGTCAAGGAGCTGCAGCCTGTGGCCGGCAGTCCGGTGGCCGGCACTCCGGTGGCCGGCACCCCGGTGGCCGGGACGCTTGAGCCTTCCTGGGGGCGCGGTTACCAGGTCAGTGGCACGCATAGCCAGCCGCCGACAAAATTTGGTGAGGAGACCAAGCTGGAGTTGCTCGCCACCGAGGTGGTGTACGAGCCGCTGTGGGCCACGCGGGACGCAGCAGCTGCCTTTGGCATCACGTTGATCGAGCCGGGGCAGGGGCTGCGCATGCAAAGCCCGATCCGCCATCTGGAGAACACCCCGTTCGAGTACGGCATGTTTGCCGGTCAGCAGTGCCCCTATCTGGACGAGGCGCACCGCAACCAGCTGCAGCCCACGGTATGCACTGATCTGGAGCACCATGATTTTCCGCATGTGTTCTCTTCGGTGGATCCCCAGCTTCCGCTGGTGATTTCGGTCGGGCGCTATTGGCCGCAGCGGGCTAAAATCTTTCTCGCCGATCTTTGGGTGCCGCAAGGCATGGCCCTGTACATTCCGCCCAGGCCCAGAAATCCCCATGCGGCCTATATCGATCTGCACGGCAATCGCAATTCCGCGCTGGCCTGTTGGCGGGGTGGCACGCAAACCAGCGTGCAGACCCTGACCTTGCTGCCCAAGGACAGTGGCTACTTCTACTGGTTCTGGAATGCATTGCCGACGGTTCACCCTTTGTTGAAGTAACGCTGACACCTCTATGCTCGATACGCAGCCCCGTCTACGCACCCTGGAGCCTGACACCCACAACGGTCTCTACCAGACGCTGCTGGAGTCCACCTTGGCGATTCCGTTCCGCATCGATTGGGCGAGCAAAAAGTACACCTATGTGGGGCCGCAGATCGAGGCGCTGCTGGGCTGGACCCAGGACAGCTGGCAGACGGTGAACGACTGGGCCGAGCGCATCCACCCCGACGAGCGCGACACCACGGTCAACCGCTGCGTGGAACTGTGTCTGGCAGGGGTTGACCATGAAGCCGAGTACCGGGCATTGACCAGCGATGGCAACTTTGTCTGGGTGCGCGAGGTGGTGCATGTGCTTTGCGATGCGCAGGGCGAGACCACGGGGCTGATCGGTTTCACCTTTGACATCAGCGAGCAGAAGAAGGCCGAGCAACTGCGCGCCGAGCTGGATGCGCAAAAGCTGTCGAATGCGCGCCTGCAGGAGCGCCTGAACCTGACCCATGACCTGCATGACGGACTGGGCGGCTCCTTGGTACACATGATTGCCGCCGTGGAGCAGGGCGGCGATGGCGGCCTGACCCGGCCGCAGGTGCTGTCCATGCTCAAGCACATCCGCGATGACCTGCGCCAGACCATCGACAGCAATTCTTCGGCCCAGGTGCGCGTGCCTGGCTCTCCGCAGGAATGGCTGGCACCGCTGCGCCACCGCTTTGCCAACCTGTTCGATGCACTCGACATCCGCTGCGACTGGCAGTACGCGCCCGCCTGGCGCACGCCGCCCGATGCGCTGCAGTACCTGGCGATGACGCGCCTGGTCGAGGAGGCGCTCACCAATGTGATCAAGCACAGCCAGGCGCGCCATGTGCGCCTGTCCTTCCTGCAGCCCGAGGCTGACGACCTGGTGCTGGAGATCGAGGACGATGGCGTAGGCTTTGATGTGGCTGCGGTGGATGCCTCGGGTCTGGGCATTGGCATGCGCTCGATGGCCGTGCGTATGGGCCGGGTCGGCGGTGTGCTGGAGATCGATTCCGAGCCGGGACGCACCCTGCTGACCGCGCGGCTGGCTTTGCGCCAGTCCTGACGCTCCGAACGCAAGGGCCGTTTACCTCGGCCTCTTTTTCCAATCCAGCGTTACTTTTGAAAACCAGGGTCAACCCGAATTCGTTTATATTGTTCAGCGGTGACTGAACAATATGAATGAAGGATGGTGGCTGTGACCCAGCAGGACAAGGCGAAAGCGGCGTTGGAGGCGCGCGAGCTGTTCATCGAGCGCAATGCGATCCAGGCGGAGACCAGCGGTCTGCCCCGGATCGCGGGGCGCCTGATCGGCATTTTTTTGCTCGATGGCGGGCCCATCAGCTTTGCCGAGCTGGCCGAGCGCATGCAGGCCAGCCGGGCCAGCGTGAGCACCAATACCCGTCTGCTGGAGCGCCTGGGCATCATTGAGCGGGTGGCGATGCGCGGTGAGCGGCAGGATTTTTTCAGTCTGCGCGCCAACCCCTTCTTGATTGTGCTGGAGCAGAGCATTGCCGATTGCCAGCGCTTTACGACCTATGTGGACGAGTTGCTGGCAGCCAGCCCATTGCCTGCTGACGCCACTGCGCGCTTGCAGCAGGCGCAGGATTTCCATGCGGTGACGGCCCAGACCTTGCAGGAGCTGCTGGCCAAGCTGGCTGAGCGGCAAACGCAGAAGGCCACCCGAGCGGTGCCGGCCAAGCGGAAGGCAGGGGCTCCTGCCTCAGCCCCTGGGGCAGCACCGAAAGCGCGCAAAGCGCGCAGCACTGCAGCCCGCCGCACCACCAAAGACTGAGGCCCCTGCAATGAAACACGTTCTATGGGCGGCAGCGCCGCTGTGCCTGGCGGCTTTGTCGGGCTGCTCCTCGGTGCCCGATGCGCGCGCGCCGGCCCCGGTGGTGGCCGCGCAGTTTTCGGTCGCGCCTGCTGCGGCCGGCCCCCAGGCTGTGCAGGCCGCGCCGCAACTCGATACCTGGTGGACCTTGTTCGAGCAGCCGCTGCTCAACCGCCTGGTGGACCAGGCCTTGGCCGCCAGCACCGAGGTGCGCATGGGCCTGGCACGGGTGCGCGAGGCCCGGGCGCTGCGCGAAGCCGCGCTGAGGCAGTACCAGCCCCAAGGGGGGCTGCGTGCCAGTGGCGACCACCGCAACGTGCAGCGCCTGGGCGGTGCTGCGGCGGGCGGCGCCGGCCTGGGCCGGCAAAGCAGCGCCGGGCTGGACTTTCAGGTGTCCTGGGAGCTCGATGTGCTGGGCCGGGGCGATGCGCTGGCGCGCCAGGCCGATGGCGACTACGGCGCGGCGCTCTATGGCGCCTATGGCGAGCGCGCCACCTTGGTCGCCGAAGTGGCGCGCAGCCTGTTTGAGGCGCAGCGCCTGACCGCCGCGCTGGCCGATGCGCAGGCGACGATCACCATCCAGACGCGGCTGCAGCAGGTGCTGGCGCGCAAGCTCGAGCGTGGCCTGGTGGCGCTGGCCGATGTGGCGCGGGTCGATGCCAGCTTGCTGGCGGCCCAGGCCAATGCGCTGGTGCTGCAGTCGCAGCTGGATGCCGCACGCCGCGCGTTGCTGGTGCTGGTGGGGCAGGGCGACCAGCCCTTGTCCGCGCTGGTGCTCGATGACAGCCAGACCCAGGCGCCAGCGCTGCCGCAGGCCTTGCCGGCGGATTTGCTGGCACGGCGCCCCGATGTGCTGCAGGCCCAGGCCCAGATGGATGCGGCCGCTGGCGGGCTGGAGCTGTCGCGCCTGGCGCTGCTGCCCAGCATCACGTTGACCCCCGGGCTGGGGCTGAACTGGCAAAAGCAGGGCGCGTCGCTCAGCACCGGGCTGTGGTCGCTGGCAGGCAATGTGGCCATGCCGGTGCTGGACCGGCCGCGTTTGCTGGCCAATGCCCGCGCCCAGGGCGCCCGGGCCGAGCAGGCGGTGATTGCCTATGAGCAGGTGGTGCAGCGCGCGTTCTCCGAAACGGACCAGGCGCTGCTGCGCATGGCGCCGGACCGGCAAAGGCTGCAGGTGCTGGCGCAGGCCGAGGCACGCGCGCAGACCGCCTATGAAGCGGCACGCAAAGGCTATGAGGCCGGTTTTTTTGACCTGGTCGTGGTGCTCGATGCCGAGCAGGTCTACCGCGACTCACGCGGGGGCCTGACCCAGGCGCGCGCCGAGGCGCTGGCGCATGCGGTGCAGGTGTTCCAGGCGCTGGGCGGCGGTTGGCCCCGGGATGCGCTGGGCGCCGACACACAGAAGACGAATTGAGAGGGATGCAATGCGGCAATCAAAGAAAAGCGGATGGCGTGTGGGTGTGAGGCTGGGCCTGGGGTCGGTCGCGCTGCTGGGGCTGGTGGCCTGCTCCGACGGCAGTGCAAACAAAGCCCCCAAGCCGGTGGCCGAGGTGGTGCGCACGGTGAGCGTGGCGCAGGTGGAGCTGCGGCCCATGGGCGGGGTGCAGCAGGCATCGGGCCTCTTGGTGGCGCGCGAAGAAATTGCCATTGGCCCGGAGCTGGGTGGCTACCGCGTGGCGGCATTGCTGGCCGATGAGGGCGATACGGTGCGCGCCGGCCAAGCGCTGGCGCGGCTGGACGATGGCCTGCTGCAGGCCAAGATCGCCCAGGCGCAGGCCAGCCTGGTGCAGGCCCGGGCGCAGGCCAAGCAGGCCCAGGCCGAATCGGCGCGGGTCGAAGGGCTGGACGGCCAGGGCGTGCTGTCGGACGAGCAGATCCAGCAGCGCCGCACGGCCGCAGCCAGTGCCACTGCGAATGCCGATGTGGCCGCTGCCAACCTGGCCGGGCTGCGCGTGGAGGCCGAGCGCATGGTGCTGCGCGCGCCGGTGGCCGGTGTGGTACTGCAGCGCAATGTGCGCCGTGGCGATGTGGCCAGCCCCGGCGGCGAGGCCATGTTCCGCCTGGCGCGGGACGGCATGGTGGAGCTGGCCGCCGAGGTGCCCGAGGACCAGGTGGACCGCATCCAGCCCGGCGACAAGGTGGACGTGGCGCTGGCATCAGGCGTGGAGCTGGAAGGGAAGGTGCGCCTGCTGTCGCGCCGCGTGGACGACAAGACCAAGCTGGCCCAGGTGCGCGTGGTACTGCCGGTGCGGGCCGATCTGCGCCCGGGCGGCTTTGCGCAGGCGCGTTTTGCGCAGGCCGCGGCCCCGGTGGCGGCGGTGCCGGAAAAAGCCATCCACTTTGAAGCCGGTGGCCCGCAACTGGCCACCATCGATGCGGACAGCCGCATCCGCAAGCTGCCGGTGAGCCTGGGCGCCCGCGCCCAGGGCTGGGTGGCCTTGCGCGATGGCCCACCGGTGGGCACCCGCCTGGCCTTGGGTGGCGGCGCCTTTGTGCTGGATGGCGACCGGGTACAGGTCAGCACAGCAGCCGAGCCGGCGGCTAAGCCCGCTGCAGCGCCAGCCGCTCAGGCCGCAGGCAGTGCTGCAGCGGCCGGAGGCCAGCCATGAAGCTGCGTATCTCCGCCTGGTCCATCCAGAACCCGATCCCCGTGGTGGTGCTGTTCATCGCCATCATGGTGGCCGGCCTGATGGCCTACCGGGTCATGCCGATCAAGCTCTACCCGGATGTGTCCTTTCCGATCGTGCAGGTGGCCGTCGCCTTGCCCAGCGCGGCGGCCACCGAGGTGGAAACCCAGGTCACCCGGGTCGTGGAAGACGGCGTGGCCAATGTGGCCCGGGTCAAGCATGTGATCTCTACCGTCACCCAGGGCATGTCCCTGACCGTGGTGGAGTTCGAGATCGGGCTGGACCCGCAGCGGGCTGTGGACGAGGTGCGGGCCACCATTGACCGGGTGCGTGCCAACCTGCCAGCCAGCATCGAGCCGCCGATTGTGGAGCGGCTGGATTTTGATGCGCTGCCGTTGCTGACCTATGCGGTTGCAGCGCCGGGCATGGACGATGTGGAACTGAACTGGTTCATCGAGGATGTGGTGGCGCGCAAGCTGGTGGCCCAGCCAGGGGTGGGCCAGGTCACCCAGGTGGGCGGTGTGGCGCGTGATATCACGGTGACTCTGGACCCCGCCCGTTTGCAGGCGCTGGGCCTGACGGCCGTGGCCGTGAACGATGCGCTGCGCGCCCACAACCTGGATGCATCGGGCGGCCGCACGCAGATTGGCGCGCAGGAGCAGCAGGTGCGTATCCTCGCTGCTGCCCCCTCGGTGCAGGAGCTCGAGCAGCTGGTGATTGCCACGCGCGATGGCCGCCATCTGCGGCTGGGCGATGTGGCCACGGTGGCCAGCGGCGCCAGCGACCGGCGCGGCTTTGCGGCCTTGAATGGCGAGGCGGTGGTGGGTTTTCAGGTGATGAAGACCAAGGCCGCATCGGATGTGGATGTGGAGAGGGCGGTGGCCAAGGCGGTGGCGGCCCTGGCCAAGGAGCAGCCGGGTGTCTCCTTCCAGCTGGTGTCGTCGGGCGCCAAGAACACCCGCGAGAGCTTTGATGCCACGGTCGCGACCTTGCTCGAAGGCATGCTGCTGGCGGCGGTGGTCGTCTTCATGTTCTTGCGCGACTGGCGCGCGACGGTGATTGCCGCCGTGGCCATGCCGATCTCGCTGATCCCGACGTTTGCGGTGATCCACTGGCTGGGCTATTCGCTCAACATGCTGTCCTTGCTGGCGCTGACCCTGGTGATCGGCGTGCTGGTCGATGACGCCATCGTCGAGGTGGAGAACATCCAGAAGCGGGTGCAGGCGGGGGCATCGCCCTGGCGTGCCGCCATGGAAGGGGCGGACGCCATTGGTCTGGCGGTGGTGGCCACCACATTGGCGATTGCCGTGGTGTTTTTGCCGGTGGCATTCATGGGCGGCTATGCCGGGCCGTACTTCCGCGAGTTCGGGGTGACGGTGGCCGTGTCGGTGATGTTCTCGCTGCTGGTGGCGCGCCTCTTGTCGCCGCTGATGTGCGCCTATCTGCTCAAGCCCTCGGCGCAGCCCCATCCGCACAAGCCCTTTGTGGGCCGCTACCGCCGGCTGCTGGAATGGGCGCTGGCGCACCGCTGGCTGTCGCTGGCGGCCGGTGTGCTGATCTTTGTCGGCTCGCTGATGCTGGCCTCGCTGTTGCCCACCGGCTTTGCGCCCAAGGGCGATGGCGGCACGGTGCAGATCAGCCTGCAAGGCCCGCCGGGCGCCACCACCGAGGACATGCGCACCTCGGCCGCCAGCCTGACCCGCTTGCTGCGCCAGCAAGGTGATGTGCAGGATGTGTTTGTCAGCGTGGGCAGCAGCCAGCGCGATGGCGATCCGCGCAAGGGCTCGGTGATTGTGCAGCTGAAGTCGCCGCGCTCGATGACGACCAAGGCCTTCCAGGACCATATGCGGCCCTTGCTGCTGCAGGTGCCGGATGTGCGGCTGAGCTACAGCGAAAGCGAAGGCGGCGGCACGCAGAACTTGCAGGTGATCCTGGGCGGCCACGATGGCGAGCTGCTGCGGCGCACGGCCGCAGATGCTGAGCGGCAGCTGCGCAGCCTGCCGATGCTGGCCAATGTGCACCAGGTGGCGCCCAACCCCGGCCCCGAGCTGGTAATACGGCTCAAGCCCGATGCAGCCGCCCGCCTGGGCGTGACCCCCGATGTGGTGGCCGAGGTGGCACGCATGGCCAGCCTGGGCGATCTGGATGCGACGGCATCCAAGTTCAACACCGGGCGCCAGCGCCTGTCGGTGCGGGTGCGCCTGCCGCAGGATGCGCTGCGCGATCTGGACAGCATTGGCGCGCTGCGGGTGCCCACGGGGCAGGGTGGCACGGTGCCCCTGTCGGCGGTGGCGGACATGCATTTCCAGGTGGGCGAATCGCACATCGACCGCTTTGACCGCGAGCGCCGCATCACCTTGGAGGCGGAGGTCAATGGCGTGTCGCTGGGCCAGGCCAATGCGGCCGTGGATGCGCTGCCGTTCCTGAAGAACCTGCCCGCAGGGGTATCGCGCCCGCTGTATGGCGATGCCGAGGGCATGCAGGAGCTGTTTGCCAGCTTTGGCCTGGCCATCATGGCGGGGGTGGGGCTGATCTTTGGCGTGCTGATCCTGCTGTTCCGCAGTTTTGTCAAACCGGTGGTCATCCTGGCGGCGCTGCCGCTGTCACTGGCAGGCGCCTTTTTGGCCTTGCTGGCAACGGGTGGGGAGCTGAACCTGCCGGTGCTGATTGGCTTGCTGATGCTGATGGGCCTGGCGGCCAAGAACTCAATCCTGCTGGTGGAGCATGCGGTAGAGGCCGAGCGCATGGGCAAGAGCCAGACGGAGGCCTTGCTGGAAGCCGCGCATGAGCGCACCCGGCCGATCATCATGACGACGATTGCGATGGCCATGGGCATGCTGCCGACGGCGCTGGGCGTGAGCAGCGGTTCGGAGTTCCGCCAGCCGCTGGCCGTCGCCGTCATCGGCGGGCTGGTGTCGTCAACGGCGCTGTCACTGGTGCTGGTGCCGGTGGTCTACGCGGTGATGGATGATTTCGAGAACTGGCTGCGGCCCAAGCTGGCCCGCTGGGTGACTCTGCCGAGCGCCCAGGAACAGCAAGAGACGCTGCAGACCGGCGCATGAACGGGGGGCGCCTGCGCTGGATCTCTCATCGCCATGCCGGGCGGCAGGGACGCAGACCGGGAGGGCGCCCCATCATGCCCGGTCTGCGGGGGCGGGTGTGCAGTGCGGTGCCCGTGCGTGGCGATGGCTCGGGCAATAAAAAGCCCGCTTGAAGCGGGCGGCGTCTCAGGAGCCTGTGTCCTTCCAGTGGGGGACCGTTATGGGGCTGGTGAGTTGGTCAATCTTGGCATCAATCAGCATCATCTTGGCGTGCTCAGGCGTACCTTCCTGTGGATTGCGCATCAAGAGACGGGCGCCCTCAGCTTTGAGCTGGTCTAGGTACTCGTCTCTGGCGGCATCCTCTTGCTTTCGTTGCAACACGGCATACCTTCCTGTCAGCGCCACGTACATGGGCACTAACATGGTTAGGTTAACCGTTATGCAGGAATTGTCCTATAGGGTTTGGCAATAAATCTATATTGTTACCGCTTGATGCCTGTTTTCGCATGCGCTTGATTGCAGGGCAGTGCCTCTTTGAAGCTTCATTCTCTCCTCTGAAGCTCTAGGCAGTGGGTTTTTTGCTGCCCTTGGGACGCCCGTCAGCAGCCCGCTCATCGGTGTCCACCAAACCGTCTTTCAGGTCTTGGTGGGCCTGTTCGATCGGCGGGGAAGGCTCGGGATTCACCTCTCCGACAGACTGGTCCCGTTCATGGGGCATCTTCGCGTGGACCCCCGGATCCTGGGGATGCTGCTTGCGGGTGGTGTTGATCTGGGTCTCTTCACTGGGCGGGGGGTTCTTCAGTTCTTTGTCTTTCATAGGTCCTCCAACAGCGGGGCCGCTGTGCCACCATCGTCACCCATCAGCCTTCCTGCCCCTGTAGGAAAACCTATCTCAGTCCATGTACGGCAATGCGGCAACTGTATCTGGCGCTGCGTTGTGCTGCGGTCAGCACATGCAGGCGGGCCGCATTCCTACATGGCCGGTGCATGGCTTTGGATAAGGTAATGACCGAAGCACGTTGTGGACGTGCGCACAAGAAAGGAAAAAGCATGTTCTTCAAAAAGCACCAGGTCAGCCTGTCGGATGTAAAGGGCGATGTCGACAAGCTGGTGGACGATGTGCGGTCGCTGCTGTCGGTCAAGGAGCTCGACGCGATCCCTGAAATCAAGCGCATCCGTGAGCGCATGGACGAAGGGATGGGGATCGCCAAGGATTCGGCCGCCCGCGCGATTGCCCAGACCAAACACACCGCTGCCTGCACGGACAAATATGCGCATGATGAGCCCTGGCGGTTTGCAGGCGCGGCCCTGGCCATCGGGGTGGTGCTGGGCTATGCAGTCTGCCGGCGCTAGATCGGTAGGCAGTGATCGGACGGAGGCCATTGCGCTTCCCTGCGTGTAGAACAAAGGCCTCTGGCCGATGCCCTCTTCAAGGGGTGCATCAGCCAGGGGCTTTGGTTTTCTTTCACATGGTCATCTGATCCATCGCGCCCATACCATCGCAGCCGCGCGGCCGCTGCATCAGCGTGCGGGCGGCGGCAGCGGTGCTGCGTTGTCCAGCGGCGCCTGCGGAGGTGTCTGCATGGGTGCCAACGTGGAGTCGGTCGAGACCGCAGGAGGCGCTTCCACCTGGCGAATGCGTGCATCTTGCTGCGCGCGCAGGTAGGCCTGTTCCGCGTCTCGCTTGCAAACCTTCACTGCCTCTCCGCGCATGTCGTTGCAGCGTTCATGGGCGACGCGGTAGTCCGCCTGGGCCCGGGCGAGCCTCACCTGGTATTCGTGCTCGGCGCCCCCTTGCAGCTTCAGATCGCGCTCGGCCTGCGCCACGCGCCGGCTGCCCTTGGCATCTTCTTCGCATATCTCACGCATATTGCCCTGCAGCGTGCGGCAGTGCGCCATCGTCTGCTCATACTGCAACGCGATGCGCTGGGTTTCTGCACGGGCCTCTTCGGCGCTCATCGCCGAGACGCTGGTGGCCGTGGTCAGTGCTGCGGCCGTGATCGCCAAGGTGCCAGCCCTCAGGAAAATGGCGGTGTTCAAACGGTGGATAAACATGGTTCCGATGCTATCGGCGCGGTCTGCACCGCATTGAAGGTGCCCGCTTGCAGCGCCCGTAGGACGGGACAGTATTCATGGCCGCGCCGCAGCCAAGACGCGCAAAGCACCTGCCGGCGCCCGATGGCAGCGTGTTCTGGTGCGGCCCCGGGGCTTGGCTTAGATATGCTCAGAGGTTATAGCTGCTAGGCGGGCGCGTACGTGGCTCTTTGGCATGTCTCTCTCCAGAATGGATGGCACGAGACCACACCGGGAGAAATGCATGCCAACGGCCATTCCATGTCTGCTGATGCGAGGCGGCACCTCCAAGGGGCCGTTCTTCAACGCCGCCCATCTGCCCGACGATGTGGCCACCCGCGACCGCGTGCTGCTGGCCGCGCTGGGCTCGCCCGACCGCAGGCAGATCGATGGCCTGGGCGGGGCGCATCCGCTGAGCAGCAAGATCGGCATCGTCAGCCTGTCGACGCAGCCCGGGGTGGATCTGGAATTTCTGTTTGCCCAGGTGCAGCCCGACCAGGATGCCGTCGATACCCGCCCCAATTGCGGCAACATGCTGGCCGCAGCGGTGCCATTTGCGCTGGAGACCGGCATGCTGCAGCCCCGCGGCGATCGCGCCACCTACTGCGTGCTGAGCCGCAATACCGGCATGCGTACAGAGATCACGGTTCCGCTGGACAAGGGCCAGCTCGCCGAGCTTGGTGATGCGCATATCGATGGCGTGCCCGGCAGCGCAGCACCGATCGAGGTCCGTTTTCTGGAGACGGCCGGCTCGGTCTGCAAGCGCTTGCTGCCGACCGGCAATCCGCGCGACCGCTTCAACGTCCGGGGTGCGGGGTTTGCGCCGTTCATTCTCGATGCGACCTGTATCGACAACGGCATGCCACTGGTCATCTTCGAGGCTGCCCATGTCGGCGCGACCGGCTATGAGACGGTCGCCGAGCTGGATGCCCACATGGATCTGCGCCGCCGGGTGGAAGCGCTGCGCCTGCAGGCCGCCGTCGCGATGGGCCTGGGCGATGTGAGCGCCAAGAGCTATCCCAAGATGACGATGATCGCGCCGCCCCGCCATGGTGGCGCGCTGACCACCCGCAGCTTCATTCCCCATGTTTGCCACGAGAGCATTGGCGTATTGGCCGCCGTTACCGTTGCCACGGCCATCACCTTGCCCGGTACGGTCTGCGACGGACTGGCGGTGCGCTGTCCAGGTCCTGGCACCGAGCGGCTGTCGATCGAGCATCCCTCCGGGGCGCTGGCGATGAACCTCAGCGATGCAGCGGCGCAGAACCCCGCGTTGCCGAAGGTGGCCCTGCTGCGCACGGCCCGCGTGCTGATGCGCGGCGAGGTGATGGTGCCCAGCACCGTCTGGAAAGGGCCCGCATGAGGCGGCTCGCACCGGGCGCCGCCGAACGGCCCGCGCCTACACCCCCCTACACGCAAGGAGACATTCCGCATGATCATTGATGTACATGGCCATTACACCACTGCACCGGCAGCCTTGGGCCAGTGGCGCGATCTGCAGATGGCCGGCCTGCGGGACCCGCGCAAGGCACCTGCCGCCACCGATCTGCGCATCAGCGACGACGAAATCCGCGAGACGATCGAGAACAACCAGCTCAGGCTGATGCGGGAGCGGGGGCTGGACCTGACCGTTTTCAGTCCACGTGCCAGCTTCATGGCCCACCACATCGGGGATTTCGACACCTCGAGCGCCTGGGCCGAGGTCTGCAATGAGCTGTGCTTTCGCGTCAGCGAACTGTTCCCCGAGCACTTCGTGCCTGCCGCGATGCTGCCGCAGTCTCCCGGCGTCGATCCGCGCAGCTGCATCACCGAGCTGGTCCGCTGCGTCGAGCACTACGGCAATGTGGCGATCAACCTGAACCCAGATCCCTCCGGCGGGCACTGGACGGCCCCGCCGCTGTCCGACCGCTTCTGGTACCCGATCTACGAAAAGATGGTGGAGTACGACATTCCTGCGATGGTGCATGTCTCCACCAGTTGCAACGCCTGCTTTCACACCACTGGCGCCCATTACCTGAATGCCGACACCACGGCTTTCATGCAGTGCCTGAACAGCGCATTGTTCCAGGACTTTCCGACGCTGCGGTTCGTGATTCCCCATGGCGGCGGGGCCGTGCCCTACCACTGGGGGCGGTTTCGGGGTTTGGCGCAGGCGCTGAACACGCCACCGCTGGAGACCCATCTGCTGAACAACCTGTTTTTCGATACCTGCGTTTACCACCAGGCCGGCATTGACCTGCTGACCCGTGTCATTCCGACGAAGAACATCTTGTTTGCCAGCGAGATGGTCGGCGCGGTGCGCGGCATGGATCCGCTGACCGGCCACCACTTCGACGACACCAAACGCTATATCGAGGCCACGCCTTACCTCAGTGAGGAAGACCGTCGCCTGGTGTACGAGGGCAACGCGCGCCGCGTGTTTCCGCGTCTGGATGCCGTACTTCGCAACCAAGGGCGGTAAAGCGCCCGCCCACAGACAAGGAAATGCTTATGTATGAACTCGGCGTTGTGTACCGCCATATCCAGCGTGCGGATCGTGCGGCTGCCGACGGGCTGGCCTGTTTGGGATCGGCTACCGTGCACGAGGCCTTGGGGCGGGTGGGGCTGCTGCAGCCAGCGCTGCGCCCCATCGCAACGGGTCAGCAAGTTTCCGGGACGGCCGTCACCGTGTTGCTGCAGCCGGGCGACAACTGGATGCTGCATGTCGCCGCCGAGCAAATCCAGCCTGGCGACATCGTCGTAGCGGCGGTGACCTCCCCATGCAGCGATGGCTATTTTGGCGATCTGCTGGCCACCAGCTTCCAGGCGCGCGGCGCGCGGGGCCTGGTCATTGACGCGGGGGTGCGCGATACCAAGACCTTGCAGGACATGGGCTTTCCTGTTTGGAGCCGCACCGTGTCGTCCAAGGGCACGATCAAGGCGACGTTAGGCTCCGTCAATATCCCGATTGTGTGTGCCGGCATGTGGGTGACCCCTGGGGATGTGATCGTGGCCGATGACGATGGAGTGGTCTGCGTCCCTGCGGACAGGGCCGTTACCACGTTGGAGACCGGCTTGGAGCGTGAGCGGCTCGAGCGCAGCAAACGGGCCCAGCTCGCTGCCGGGGTACTGGGTCTGGACCTGTACCAGATGCGCGGCCCGCTGGCCGGCTCCGGCTTGCGCTACATCGACTGAGGAGCGCAGCATGCAGTCACTCCCCCCTAAAACCCCCGGCTGGCTGGACTGGCATCCCAAGCCCGCGAAGCCGCGCTTGGTATTGCCGCCAGGTGCGGTGGATGCGCATTGCCATGTGTTTGGCCCGGCGGCAGAGTTCCCCTTTGCCGCAGAGCGCAAGTACACCCCTTGCGACGCGAGCAAGCAGCAGCTTTTTGCGTTGCGCGACCATCTGGGCTTCTCGCGCAATGTGATCGTGCAAGCCACCTGCCATGGTGCGGACAACCGGGCGATGGTCGATGCCTGCAAGGCCTCGGAAGGCAGGGCCCGGGGCGTGGCCACGGTAAGGCGGGACGTCAGCGACCGGGAGCTGGAAGCGCTGCACCTGGCCGGCGTGCGGGGCGTGCGCTTCAATTTTGTCAAAAGGCTGGTGGACGTGACGCCGCAGGATGAGTTGCAGGAGATTGCCGAGCGCATCGCTGACCTGGGCTGGCATGTGGTGGTCTATTTTGAAGCGGAAGACCTGCGAGATTTGTGGCACTTCTTCAGCCGCCTGCCCACCCCTGTAGTGGTCGACCACATGGGGCGGCCCGATGTCAGCCAGCCCGCGCATGGGCCCGAGTTCGGTCTGTTTCTGCAACTGATGCAGGCGCATGACAACGTCTGGTGCAAGGTCAGCTGCCCGGAGCGGCTGTCGCTGACGGGCCCGCAGGCGCTGCAGGGTGAACAGCGCGCCTACCAGGATGTCGTGCCTTTTGCGCGCCGGGTGGTCGAGGCCTTTCCCACCCGCGTGCTTTGGGGCACGGACTGGCCGCATCCCAACCTGAAGGACCACATGCCCGATGACGGTCTGCTGGTGGATTTCATCAGCCAGATCGCCCCCACGCCCGCCCTGCGGCAGCAGTTGCTGGTGGACAACCCGCTGCGCTTGTATTGGCCCGAGGACGCGTAAATCCAGAGATGCAATTGTCTTGGGTTGGCTGCCTCCGTGCAGGCCAGGAATCAATAACAAACTTGGAAAGATAAATATGGCATTGGAAAAACCCTATCTCGATGTGCCCGGCACCGTTATTTTTGATGCCGACCAGTCACGCAAAGGGTACTGGCTCAACCAGTTTTGCATGTCTTTGATGAAGCCTGAAAACCGCGCGCGTTTCAAAGCGGACGAGCGCGCCTATCTGGAAGAATGGGAGATGAGCGAGGAGCAGAGGCAGGCGGTGATGGCCCGGGACCTGAACTGGTGCATACGCACCGGGGGCAATATCTATTTCCTCGCCAAGATTGGCGCCACCGACGGCAAGAGCTTTCAGCAGATGGCCGGATCCATGACGGGGATGAGCGAGGAGGCCTACCGCGCGATGATGGTGGCCGGTGGTCGGTCGGTGGAGGGGAACCGGTTCATGCATGAGGCAGCGGGCACACCCGCCCAGACCACAGGCGCAGGCGCCGGCAAGGAGGGTGTCTGACATGGCACGCATCAGCGCATCGGTATTTACGTCGCACGTGCCCGCCATTGGCGTGGCCATCGACCAGGGCAAGACCCAGGAGGCTTATTGGCAGCCGCTTTTCAAAGGCTATGAATACTCGCGCCAGTGGATGCGCGATAACCGGCCCGATGTCATTTTTCTGATTTACAACGACCACGCCACGGCTTTCAGCCTGGATCTCATTCCCACCTTTGCGATAGGGACCGGGGCCGAGTACTTCCCCGCCGATGAAGGCTGGGGGCCGCGCCGCGTGCCCAAGGTGGTGGGGCATCCCCAGTTGGCATCCCATATTGCGCAGTCGGTGATCCAGCAGGACTTTGACCTGACCATCGTCAACCAACTGGACGTGGACCATGGGCTGACGGTTCCGCTGTCTTTGATGTGCGGAGAGCAGCCGGTGGACGGAGCCTGGCCTTGTCCGGTGATTCCCTTTGCGGTGAATGTGGTGCAGTACCCGGTGCCTTCGGGCCAACGCTGCTTCAACCTGGGCCGTTCGATCCGCAAAGCCGTGGAGAGCTTTGACGAGGACCTCAATGTTCAGATCTGGGGGACGGGAGGCATGAGCCACCAACTGCAAGGTGCACGCGCGGGGCTGATCAACCAGGAATGGGACAACTGCTTTCTGGACCAGCTCGTCCATCACCCTGCGACCTTGGCCAAGGTACCCCATATCGACTATGTACGTGAAGCAGGCTCGGAAGGCATCGAGCTGGTCATGTGGCTGATTGCGCGGGGTGCCATGGCGGATGTCGATGACCCGGCGAGAACGCCGACGGTCAAACACCGCTTCTACCACGTGCCGGCCTCCAACACCGCTGTGGGTCACCTGATTCTAGAGAACGGTTGAAAAACACTTATGCCGCTGATTTTCGGTATGTATCGCCCCGGCGCTCTCTGGGGCACCCAGACTTTCTGGAGGATGTCATGACACTTCGCAAGCTCAAAGTGGCGCTCGCAGGAGCGGGCGCCTTCGGCCTCAAACACCTTGAGGGCATCCGCCAGATCCCCGGGGCGGAAGTCGTCTCCCTCGTCGACCCGGATCTGTCCAAGGCGCGCGAGCTGGCCGAGCAGTATGGGATTGGGCATGTGGCCACCAATCTGCAGGACAGCCTGGCGCGACCGGAGGTGGATGCGGTCATTCTGTGCACGCCCACGCAGATGCACGCCAGCCAGGCCCGCCAGTGTCTGCTGGCCGGCAAGCATGTGCAGGTCGAAATTCCGCTGGCCGACCGGCTCGAGGATGCGCTGGCCGTGGTGGCCCTGCAAAAATCCAGTGGATTGGTGGCCATGTGCGGGCACACCCGCCGCTTCAACCCCAGCCACCAGTGGGTTCAGCAACGGGTGCAGGCGGGCAGGTTCAAACTCCAGCAATTGGATGTGCAGACCTACTTCTTCCGGCGCAGCAATATGAATGCGTTGGGCCAGCCGCGCAGCTGGACGGACCATCTGCTTTGGCACCATGCGGCCCACACCGTGGATCTGTTCGCCCACCAGGCAGCCAGCCCCATTGTCCAGGCCAATGCGGTGCAGGGGCCGCTGCACCCGGAGCTGGGCATTGCGATGGACATGGGCATCGTGCTCAAAGCCGCCAACGGCGCCATCTGCACGTTGAGCCTGTCGTTCAACAACGATGGTCCTTTGGGAACCTTCTTTCGCTATATCGGCGATACAGGGACCTATGTGGCCCGCTACGATGGGCTGGTCAATGGCAAGGATGAGGCCATCGATGTATCCGGGGTGGATGTATCGATGAATGGCATTGAACTGCAGGACCGTGAGTTTTTTGCGGCGATCCGGGAGGGCCGCCAACCGCGCTCAAGCATCTCCCAGGTACTGCCTTGCTACCAGGTTCTGCATGCATTGGAGCAGCAGCTGCAGTAATATCCACCCAAGCCGCCGCTGACCGCCCGCACAAGTTTCAGCGGGCGGTTTGGTTTTTGAGGAGAGATGATGAGTGAGCGTTCTATAGGCCCCTTCCAGGTTGGTCCCGTCGCGCTGGGATGCATGAACCTGAGCCATGCCTATGGCCACCCGGCCACGGCCGAGCAATCCCAGGCGCTGCTGCATGCAGCGCTGGATGCTGGCGTCGACCTGTTCGATACCGCAGCGCTGTATGGCTTTGGCGCCAACGAGTCGTTGGTGGGGCCGATCCTCAGGCCCCACCGCAGCCGGATCACGCTGGCCAGCAAGGGCGGCATGGCAGGCGTGCGGGGGGACGATGGCATCATGCGCCGTGTGATCGATGGCCATCCCAGAACATTGCGCCGCAACTGCGAAGACAGCCTGAAGCGCCTGGGGACCGATGTCATCGACCTGTATTACCTGCACCGCTGGGATCCCCGGGTGCCGATCGAAGAGTCGGTCGGTGAAATGTCACGCCTGGTGGAGGAGGGGAAGGTGCGGGCGCTAGGTTTGTCAGAGGTCGGCGTCGACACCTTGCGCCGTGCCCATGCCACTTACCCGATTGCAGCCTTGCAGAGCGAGTATTCGCTGTGGTCACGCAATGCCGAGCTGGGCACCTTGCAGGCCAGCCGCGAACTGGGCATTGCCTATGTGGCCTTCAGTCCGATGGGCCGGGCTTTTCTGTCGGGCAAATTGCCCGCCGGCACCACCTGGGTGCCAGGAGACATCCGTGCCGGCATGCCACGCTTTCAGCCCGAGGCCTATGCAGCGAATCTGCGGCTGCTGGCCCCCATGCAAACCATTGCGGAGCGCGCAGACTGCAGCCTGGCCGAACTGGCCATTGCCTGGGTGCTGCACCAGGGCGAGCATGTGGTGGCATTGCCAGGCACCACCCGTATCGATCACCTGCATGAAAATCTGCGCGGTAGCCGGGTGGCCTTGGATGCTGCGTTGCTGGCCGAGCTTGACGCGCTGTTTGCACCCGAGGCGATCCGTGGTGACCGCTATGCGCTGGCCTCGCAGCGCGAGGTGGATACCGAGAAATACGCGTTTGAGCAGCGCTGATGCCAGGCTGATAGACGGCTGGTAGCGCACGCAGAGCCTGAGGCAGATCACGCTGCCTGCAGGCTCTGCCATCTTTGGCTGCCTGTAGCCCATCCTGGACTGCTGTTACACGGTCAGATAACCACCATCGACGGGGATGACGGCACCGTTGACAAAAGATGCCGCTGGCGAGCACAGAAACCCGATGACTGCCGCCACTTCGGCGGCCTGGCCCCAGCGCTGCAGCGGTGTGCGGGACAGAATCGTTGCCGAGGCGGCTGGGTCGGCCATCAGCCCCTCGCTCAGCGGCGTAGCGATCCAGCCGGGCGCTACCGCATTGACGCGCACGCCTTCATGCGCCCAGGTTTGTGCAAGGGAGCGCGTCAGTTGCATGATGCCACCCTTGCTGGCGCTGTAAGCGGGGCGGTCCTTGCTGCCGAAATAGCTGTACATCGAGGCCACGTTGACAATGCAGCCGCTGCTTTGCAACAGGTGTGGGGCTGCGGCCATCGATGCCCGCATGACCGCAGTGAGGTTGGTATGCAGCACTTGCAGGAAGGCCTCCGGTTCGTACTCCTGCGCATGCCGGCTGATGCCTGCTGCGTTGATCAGCGCATCGAGTCGGGGTAACGCGGCGATGGTCTGCTGCAGTTGGCCGCTGTCGCAGACATCCAGCTCGATGCACCGGATGCGGGGATGGCGCGGGGCATGCCGCCCCTGCGCATCCAGCCCCAGCGCAAGCACGGACGCGCCGGCCTCGGCAAAATGCAGCGCCGTGCTTGCGCCGATGCCGGAGGTGCCTCCAGTTACGAGGATGGTTCTTTGTTCCTGGGAGTTGTTCATTGCGGTGTCCTAACGCTTGTGGTTGCGGCCCATCGGCGGGCTGACCAGAATCTTGATCTGCGAACGGTCCTGCACCAGTGCTGCAAAGCCTTCGCTGACTGCGTGCTCCAGCGGAACTGTCTTCGTGATGATCCAGGTGGGGTCGAAGCGGCCCGCTTCGATGAGGCCCATCAGCTCTTGGTAGACATCGCGGTAACCGACGCTGGCGACCAGGCTCAACTCGCGGTTGACAGCGTCGAATGCGTCGAGGCGGGCCTCGGACATCAGGCCGACCATGACCATGTTTCCGCCTTTGCGCAGTGCGCGCAACGCCCCTTCAAAGGTGGCTTGCAGACCTGCGGCCTCAAAGCTAATGTCCACGCCCAAGCCGTCGGTGGCCGAGGCAATGGTGTGCCGCAACGCGCGAGGAGTGAGGCCCTTGCCGTCGATGACCAGGCTGGCACCAGCCTGTCGTGCCATTTCAAGGCGCTGCGGCGATACATCCACCGCAATGATGGTGCCTGCTCCCTGCAGTTTGGCGAGCTGGACCAGCAGCAATCCGATGGGGCCCAGCCCAAAGATGGCGCAGCTGCCGCCAGCCGGCAGCTGGCTGCGGCGCAGCGCATGCAGTGCGACGGCGGCGGGCTCCATCACGGCAGCCTGCTCCAGGCTTACCCCTTCGGGCAGGCGGTGCAGCATATAACTGGGCACCACGGCAAAGTCGGCCATGCCGCCATCGCCCATCAGCCCGGCGAAGCCCATATCGGCGCAGAGGTTGTAGGCGCCGCTGCGGCAGTAGGCGCAGTGGCTGCAGCGGTATTCGGGTTCCACCGCGACGCGGTCGCCCACCTGCAGGCTGCTGACCGCGCTCCCCAGCTCGACCACCGTGCCACAGAACTCGTGGCCCAAGGTCAGTGGCGCGGTACGGCCTGAGACCGCGTGGGGGGTTCCAACGGGGATGGCATGCGGCCCCGATTCGTATTCGTGCAGATCGCTGCCGCAGATGCCGCAGTATTGCACGGCGATGCGTACTTCCTGAGGTCCGGGCTTCGGGGTCGGGATCTGCTCCACGCGCAGGTCCTGGGCGCTGTGCCAGCGCAGTGCGCGCATCATGGCGTTGCTCCTGCCGCCGCACGGCGTTGCAGCACCAGCGGTGCGGTTTCCTTCAAACCCAGCGCAAGCGCACCGGCGATCAATGCGCCGCCTGCCGACATCCACATTGCGACGGGCAGGCCGTAATGGTCTGCCGCAAAGCCCGCAATCGTGGGGGCGAGGAAGCCGCCTACCAGTTCGCCCGCGCCCATGATGAGACCGAGCGCGCCCGTCAGCACTTGGGGCGGAACGGTTTCTGCGGGGACGGTGGCCATGAAAAGCGTGAAGCAGCCCAGGCCGGTATAGGTGAAGAACACCACCATACCCAGTGCGAGGACGGAGTCTCCGTAGATCAGGGCGATGGGGCACAGTGCCGCAATCGGCGCAAAGATGACCAGGGTGGGTTTGCGTCCGATGCGGTCGGAGATGGCTGGCACCGCAAAGCCCCAGAATACCCAGGCGGCGCCCAGGCAGCTCATCACAAAGCCCATGTCAGCGGCCGAGAACTCGCGGTACTTGACGAGGAAGGTGGGTGCAAACGAGATGATGATGATGAACCAGGTGAGGAAGAAGCAGCTGATCAGCATGCACAGCAATACATTGCGCTCCCGCAGCAGCGCCCAGCGGTTGATGGCAGGCGCCTTGGCCTGGGCAGCCGCCGGGGCTTGGCCTGGATGCTCATGGACCCAGCGCCAGATGGACAGGGCGATCAAAATGCCAGGAATGACAGTGACATAGAAGGCGACGCGCCAGCCGAAATTCGTAGCCAGACCAATGACCACGGGCGGGCCAATCATTGCGCCAATCAAGCCCGCAGACGAGCCCTGCAGCAGGCCCATGTTCAGGCCGCGCCGCGCTGGGGTGGAGCTTTGGATCATCAAAGACTGGGCAATGGGCAGCACCGGCCCTTCAGCCAGGCCCATCAGCGCGCGGAACACCAGCAAGCTGACGAAGCCGCCCACCAGCCCGGACATGGCCGAGCAGATGGAAAACCCCAGCACGGACACCACCAGCAGCGCCTTGCGCTTGGAGCGCGAATCGGACCAGGCACCTGCGATGGCCCCGGAGATGGCCCAAGTCAGCGCCAGGGCCGATGAGATCATGCCCAGCTGGGTTTGGCTCAGGTCGAGCTCATCCTGCATGAACGGGAACAGAAACGACAGGGCCAGGCGGTCAAAGAAGACAAAGCCAAAGGTCAGGAAGAGGATCAGCAACAGCCGATTCTCGTAGGTCCACAAGGAGCGAGAGGGGGTTGGGTGCATGGTGTTCTCCAGAGTCGGTGGCCGTTAGCGGAAGAGCTTTTCCACGGCCTCGGCGCCCAGACCCACTTTTTCGTAATGGGCCTTGCACATGGCGATGTAGGAATGGACATCAAAGTAGCCGTCCGGTTTGCCCTGCTCGTCCAGCCAGATCAGCGGACCCTTGACGATGAAGAAGGCCCGCATGGGTTCGGGATGGTCGAACGCCACCAAGGTATGGCCTTCTCCGGGGGTCTCGTAGACGAAGTCGCCCTTGGTCGCTGTCCAGTCATGCTCCAGATAGCCCCATTTGCCGGAGATCGTGTAGGCAAAGACTTCATGGGGGTGGTAGTGGCGGTTGACCAGGCCGGCTTGCTTGGCCATCAGGATGTCGCACCACTTGTTCTGGGATGGCGAGATCCAGAGAGGCCGCGAGAACACGGTGTCGGTGAACGGCACATACAGGCGTTCGTCTTCGGGCACGGCGTTGGGGGTGTACACCTCTGGCAGTGCATCGGGCATGAAGGGGTTGGCGATGGGGCTGAGGCTTTGCCAAAACTCGCTGCTGGCTTTTTCGACCATGGTTGTGCTCCTTGAATAGCGGAATAGGAAATGGAAAGAGGGCAAGGCTGGCGATGGCGCCAAGCGGATGCAGCCCGGACTGATGAAGGTCACCGGAGAGCGGGGGGGGCAGGGCAGCCGAAGACGCTGCCGTCACTGTCGGGGGGAGGGGTGTCTGTCAGGTTTGCGCGTCCAACTCCGACTGAGACAGCGCGGAGACGCAATGCCTGGCCAGGCGGTGGTGGGGGGGAACGGCATGCAGGGTCTCCTTGGCTCTATGTGTGGGGGATGTGAAACTTCATTCTGTGGAAGATGTCCCCAACGACCTAGGTGCCCGTATAGCTAGCAGCTATAGCAAAATGGCATAATAATAGCTAAAAATTATTAATATTCAATGCACTAAAGAGGGTGGCTATGAATTTGCAGCAAATCGAAACTTTTGTCGCCGTTGCCGAGACCGGCAGTTTCAGCAAAGCGGCGATGTTGTCCGATTCAGCGCAGCCGGCACTGAGCCGTCAGGTGCGGGCGCTCGAGATGGAACTGCGCGAGACGCTGCTGATCCGTACCGGGCGGGGTGTGACCTTGACGGAGGCAGGGCGCCGGTTGCTCGAACATAGCCATGCGATCTTGCAGCATGTGGCCCAAGCCAAGGAGGATCTGGGTTGCGAGCGCAATGAACCGGTAGGCCGCATCGTCGTGGGCCTGCCCCCGAGCCTGGCCCGGCGTTTGACCTTGCCACTGATCGATGCCTTCAGCTGCACGATGCCCAAGGCGCGCATCGCCATCGTCGAAGGGTTTTCGGTGCAGATGGCCGAATGGCTGGCCTCCGGCCGCATGGATCTGGGTCTGGTCTATGCACCCGAACCCCATCCCCATATTGAAACCACGCCAGTGCTGCAGGAGCGGCTCTGTTTGGTGGGCCCCGCCTCGGCGCTGGGAGGGCTGGGGACGCTGGGCTTTGAGGGACTGTCTGCGTTTCCGCTGATCATGCCCCAGTACGGCCAAATCTTCCGCAAGCTGATGGAAGCACAGGCCAGGCTCTCCCAGGTCAAACTCAATGTTGTCTGGGAGGTGTCCAGTGTTCCTGCCATTTTGGACCTGGTGCGCGGCGGCTATGGGTTTGCTGCGTTGACGCGCAGCGCCCTTGACGGGCATGAAGTGGGTGACCAACTCGTCGTGGCACCGATCGAGACGCCTGCGGTGATGATCCCTCTGTTCATGGCCCAATCGGCCAAGCGCAAGGCCACACCGTTGCTGCGCTGCACAGCTGCTGTGCTGCATGAGCTGGCCACCCAGGTGTGCAAAAAGGCCGAACTGGCTGCGAATGCTGCAGGTGAGCCGCTGGCCTAGGCGCTTCATCGTAAATTTGTGTAGCAAATGCACTGCTGCACGGAGTCAGTGCCGCCGCGCTCACTACAATGCGGAGGCTTGACAAGGCGCCCTTGCGCGCCATGGGCTGCGGGCGCCGAAGGGCCTGCAGGTCGCTTTGCTGCCACACTCCGCTCGGGTTCTGTGTTGGCACCCCTACAATGCAGTGCAACTGGTTCAATGACATGAAGATACTGCTTTGTAACGACGATGGTTATCAAGCGCCCGGCATCGTGGCGTTGCATGATGCATTGCAGGCAGTGGCCGATGTCGAGGTGGTCGCACCAGAACACAACAACAGTGCCAAATCCAATGCACTGACCTTGCATTCGCCGTTGTACGTGCAGCGTGCCGCCAATGGCTTTCGCTACGTCAATGGTACGCCGGCGGACTGCGTGCATATCGCGCTGACGGGGCTGTTAGGTTATAGGCCCGATCTGGTCATCTCCGGTATCAATAACGGTGCCAATATGGGCGATGACACCATCTACTCGGGCACCGTGGGCGCTGCGATGGAAGGCTATCTGTTCGGCATCCCGGCGATGGCCTTCTCCCAGATCGACAAGGGTTGGGGCGAGTTGGAGTCAGCCGCCAAAAAGGCCTGCGAGCTGGTGCAGCAGTTCGAGGCCTCCAAGCTCGTCACGCTCAAGCCCTGGCTGCTCAATATCAATATTCCCAATCTGCCGTTTGCGCAGATCAAGCCCCTCAAGCTGTGCCGCCTGGGGCGCAGGCATGCGGCAGAGAAAGTCATCACCCAGACCAGCCCCCGGGGCGAGACCATGTACTGGATCGGCAATGCCGGCCTGGCCATGGATGATGCAGAGGGCACCGACTTCCATGCGACGGCGGCAGGCCATATGGCGGTGACACCGCTGAAGGTGGATTTGACCGACCATGAGAGCCTGGCCTATTGGGCGCAGACGGCCACCACCTTGCGCAGCAACGACCTGGAGGTGCCAGGGTGACCTTGCGCAAGCCAGGCTTTCCTGCCCGTGGTGCCCTGCCTGTGAGCACCAAGCCCCAGGCGAGCAGCGTGCACCGACAATGGGCCAGGCTGCCGGCGGAGCTGTCACCGGTGCCGATGGCCGTGCGTGAATCGCTCGGCCCCGAAAGCGTGGATTTCACATCGGCGCGTTTGCGCATGGTGCAGCGCCTGGCCGCATCGGGGGTGGAGCACACCCGGGTGCTGAAGGTGATGAATTCGGTGCTGCGCCATCAGTTTGTTGACAGTGCACTGGCCGTTCAAGCCTATGAAGACACCAGTTTGCCTATAGGATTGGGGCAGACCATCTCCAAGCCCAGCGTGGTGGCACGGATGTGCGAGCTGCTGCTGCAATCTCCGGCAGGCAAAATGGGGCTGGGGCGCATTTTGGAGATTGGCACCGGCTGCGGCTACCAGGCGGCGGTTTTGAGCCTGATGGCCAAGGAGGTGTATACCATTGAGCGGCTGCGTGCGTTGCATGAAAAGGCGCGGGTCAACCTGCGGCCTTTGCGGCTGGCCAATGTGCACCTGATCCTGGGCGATGGCATGCTGGGTTTTGAAAAAGGCGCGCCTTACGCCGGGATCATCGCAGCGGCTGGTGGGGATTCCGTCCCGCAGGCATGGTGCGACCAGCTGGCGGAAGGCGGCCGGCTCGTGGCCCCGGTGATGGGACCGGGCCAGCAACAGGTTTTGCTCGTCGTGGACCGCAGTGCTGATGGGTTTCAGCGCACGGTTCTGGAGCATGTTCATTTCGTGCCCCTAAAATCGGGGCTTGGTTAAGAAGGATAGGTATGTTGGATTCACGTGGTGTTTTGACGTGGGGTGCCAGTGTGGTGGCAGCCATGGTGCTGGCAGGATGCGGTAGTACATCGCTGAACCAGGCGCCCGTGGAAGATCGGGGCTTGTCGGCAGGTCGCGCACCGACGTCGACCACGGCCACCCCGAACCGCATTGATCCAGCAACCCTGCCGGGTGCCGAAAACGCGGGCAAGCCTGGTTACTACACCGTCAAGCCCGGCGAGACCTTGATGCGCATTGCCGCCGACAACGGCCAGAACTGGCGTGACATCGCGCGCTGGAGCAATCTGGAAAATCCGAATGTCATCGAAGTGGGTCAGGTGCTGCGCGTGGTGCCACCGGTCACGGCCACCGCCGCCGCTGCCCCGGCAGCTACTGCACCTGCGGTAACCGGCGCCAACACGCCAGCGGCGACGCCTGCACCGGCCCCGGCGCCTGCTGCTGCAGCGTCTGCACCCGCTGCAGCCGATGGCAACCTGGGCTTTATCTGGCCCTCGTCGGGCGCCGTGATTGCGGGCTTTGACGACGCGCGCAACAAGGGTCTGGACATCGGTGGCAAGGCGGGTGACCCCGTCGTGGCAGCCGCCGATGGCCGCGTGATCTACTCGGGGGCGGGCCTGCGCGGCTACGGCAACCTGATTCTGATCAAGCACAACAACACCTACCTGACCGCCTACGCGCACAACCAAACCTTGCTGGTCAAGGACGACCAGGTCGTCAAGAAGGGCCAGAAGATTGCCGAGATGGGCAGCTCCGACGCCGACCGCGTGAAGCTGCACTTCGAGGTGCGCCGCCAGGGCAAGCCGGTCGATCCATCGCGCTACCTGCCTTCCCGCTGATGCCAGGTCCTTCATTGAAGCCGACATCGCCGCCCGCCGACGATGTCGGCTTTTCCCATTTGGAGGACACCGCCCTGGTGTCGCCGGAAGGGGATGAAGAGCCGGCGGAGGTCGAGTCGCAGAGCTGGGAAAGCCGGACGGTCACCGCTGGCGTGGATGCGCACGGCATGCGCCTGGACAAGGCGCTGGCGCTGTGGGTGCCTGAGTTCTCGCGCAGCTATCTGCAGGCCTTGCTGCTGCAAGGCGCAGTGCTGGTCAATGGCAAATCCGGTCTCAAGCCCAGTGCCAAGGTCAAGGCCGGTGACCAGGCGGTGGTCGAGCTGCGCCCCACACAGCAAAGCCAGGCGTTCTTGCCGCAGGATATTCCGCTGGACGTGGTCTACCAGGATGAGCACCTGCTCATCATCAACAAGCCTGCCGGCATGGTGGTGCACCCGGCGCCTGGCAACTGGAGTGGTACCTTGCTCAATGCGCTGCTGGCCTACGACGCGAAGGCGGCCCAGCTGCCGCGCGCAGGCATCGTGCACCGGCTGGACAAGGACACCAGCGGCCTGATGGTGGTGGCGCGCGAGCGCCAGACGATGGACGCGCTGGTCAAGCTGATCGCTGCACGCGATGTGCGCCGTAACTACCTGGCGCTGGGCCACAAGCCCTGGCAGGGCGCGGCGCAGATCTCGGTCAGCCTGCCCATTGGCCGCGATCCGCGCAACCGCCTGCGCATGGCGGCGGTCGATCTGGCCCAGCACCCAGGCAAACCGGCGCGTACCGATATCCGCCTGCTGGTCAACGGCCAGCAAGGTTGCGCGGTGTTCTGCAGCCTGCATACCGGGCGCACCCACCAGATCCGCGTGCATATGGCTTCGCTCCAGCACCCACTGCTGGCCGACACGCTCTATGGCGGCACGCCGGCGGCTGGCATGGAGCGCCAGGCCCTGCATGCGCTGCGGCTGGCCTTTGTCCATCCGGTCACCGGGCAGAGCATGTCCTGGTTCGCGATGCCGCCCGCCGATATCACCTCGGCGATGGAAAATTGGGATCTTCGGTATAATTTGGCGGAATTGGCCTAAGCGCTGCCCCTGCAGGTCTGGTTTTTCAGCCAGCGCAAACACCCGGTTTGCACACTGCATCGGTGGCGCCCAGTGCCGGCGGCTATGGGCGCTTATGCCTGCGCCGTGATCTTGGCCATGCAAACGCGGCCCTCTTGATACGCATTCCTTTGTCTCAACACGCAGCTGCGCGCTGGCGTGAAAACAGGGATTTATCGCATGCATACTTTGGAAGCAAAACGGGTGCTGGAGACTGCGCTGATCTGCGCGCCCCAGCCCATCACCGTGCGTGAGCTGCGGGGATTGTTTGCGGATGATCTGGGAACGGACACGCTCAAGGTGCTGTTGCAGGAGCTGCAACTGGACTGGGCGCACCGGGGGGTGGAACTGGTGCAGGTGGCATCGGGCTGGCGCTTTCAGAGCCGGCCGGAGATGCGCGAATACCTCGATCGCCTCCACCCGGAAAAACCGCCCAAGTACTCGCGTGCGACTCTGGAGACCTTGGCCATCATTGCCTATCGGCAGCCGGTGACCCGTGGCGATATCGAAGATATCCGGGGTGTGACGGTCAACAGCTTGATCATCAAGCAGCTCGAAGACCGGGGCTGGGTGGAAGTGATTGGCTACCGGGAGACCATCGGGCGGCCTGCGCTGCTGGCAACCACCCGGCAGTTTTTGGATGATCTGGGCCTGCAGTCGCTGGACCAGTTGCCCGAGCTGGACAGCAGCAACCAGACGCAGGCGATGTTTGACAGCCTGCCGCTAGAGGCGCCGCAAGGCGAGGCCGAGCAGCAGGATGCCGGGCCAGCGGATGCCGAGGCATTCGAGCTGGTGGGCGAGGCCATGGCCATGGCAGCGCCGGTTGCCGATGGCGAGGCGTTGGAAGACGCAGAGGATGCGCAGACTTTGCCTGAGGCTGGGTCTGCTGATGATGAAGATGCGGCCGCCGTGACGGCGGCAGAGTCCCCGCAGGTAGGTGGTGATGCAGATGCCGCCACTGCCGGGGTTGAAGACAAAGATGCGGATCCTTTGGTCCGTGATGACGATGCACATAATTCCGCAGCAGGCGGGGTAGAAAAGCAAAAAGATGATGAGTGATACCAGCGATATGAATGCGCCCCAGGACGGAGATAAGGCCTTGCAAGAAGGTGCTGCGCCGTCTGAAAAGCGCCGTGCGCCGCGCAAGCGTGCCGTGCCCGCGCAAGCCGTGCCGGCAGATACGGCCGACGCGGCAGCGGCCCACGACGGCGAGGGTGAAGGGTCGGCGCAGCCGGCTGCCGAGCCTCGTGCACGCCGTGATGGCGAGCAGCGCGTGAGCCGTTACCCGGCCCGGGCTCGCCGTTTCCGTGAGCGTGATGGACAGCCGCGTGATGCGCAGGGCGCAGAAGGCGATGCGCCTGCCGCCCGTGGCCGCGGTCCGGCGGGCCGTCCGCAACGCCATGCCGAGCCGGAAGGCTATGCATTCGAGGACGTGGTGGCTGGCGCGCTGGAGGCGGCGGAAGACTCGGATGCACCGGCTCCGGTCAAGCGCGTGCTCCAGCCCCATGTGGAAGCGCCCAAGCTGCACAAGCTGCTGGCGCAGGCCGGCATGGGCTCGCGCCTGGAGATGGAGCGCCTGATTCTGGAAGGCCGCATCTCCGTCAACAATGAGCCGGCCCACGTGGGTCAGCGCATTTTGCACAGTGACAAGATCCGTGTGAACGGCAAGCTGATCACGTTCCGCATCGAGCAGCCGCCAGCGCGCGTGCTGGCCTACCACAAGCCCGTGGGCGAGGTGGTGACGCATGACGATCCGCAGAACCGCCCCACGGTGTTCCGCAAGCTGCCGCGCGTCTCGCACGGCAAGTGGCAGTCCATTGGCCGTCTTGATCTGAATACCGAAGGTCTGCTGCTGTTCACCAACTCCGGTGAGCTGGCCAACAACCTGATGCACCCGCGCTTCGGTCTGGAGCGTGAGTACGCGGTGCGCGTGCTGGGCGCGCTGACCAATGAAGAAAAGGCCTTGCTGCTGGCCGGTGTGAACCTGGAAGACGGCGTGGCCAGCTTCGGCTCCATCGACGATGGCGGTGGCGAGGGCGCCAACTGCTGGTACCGGGTCACCATCTCCGAAGGCCGCAACCGCGAAGTGCGCCGCATGTTCGAGTCGGTCGGTCACGCGGTCAGCCGCCTGATCCGTATCCGCTACGGTGCCATGGTGCTGCCGCGCGGCTTGCGCCGGGGCTCCTGGGTGGAGCTCGATCAGCGCGACATCCAGGCGCTGACGGTGGCTGCCGGCGGTGTGGTCGAGCGCAAGCCCCGTGAGCAGAATGCGGCTGGCCGGGGAGGGCGCAGTGACAACCGTCCCCAGCACAACGGCCCGCGCCCATCGGTCGGCCCGGCCAAGAACACCCGCGGTGGCGGCTTGCGCAAGGCACCCGAGAAGCGCAATACCCAGCCCGATCCGATGAAGACCTCGCTGGGCTACATCGGTCATGACAGCCTGACGCGTCAGCGCCAGGGCCAACGCAAGAGCGGTGGCGGATTCAAGCGCGGTGGAAGGTCGTAGTCACGCCGCTGACTTCCAGGACACCGTACAATCAAAGGTTTGCTTTCAGAGCAAAAAAACCATCAACAGGAAATTTATTATGGCAATCGAACGTACCCTCTCGATCATCAAGCCCGATGCAGTGGCTAAGAATGTTATCGGTCAAATCTACGCCCGCTTTGAAGCTGCTGGCCTGAAGATTGTGGCCGCCAAGCTGGTGCAACTGTCGCGTCAAGACGCTGAGCAGTTCTATGCTGTGCACGCTGCCCGTCCTTTCTTCAAGGATCTGGTGGACTTCATGATCTCCGGTCCTGTGATGATCCAGGCTCTGGAAGGCGAAAACGCCATCCTGAAGAACCGTGAGCTGATGGGCGCTACCGACCCCAAGAAGGCCGACAAGGGCACGATCCGCGCTGACTTCGCTGACAGCATCGACGCCAACGCCGTGCACGGCTCCGACGCCGCTGAGACCGCTGCTGTGGAAGTGGCGTTCTTCTTCCCCGGCATGAACGTTTACTCCCGTTAATTGACTTGTGCGCGGCCTTCAGGCCGCGTGGCATAGCTAAGTGGCCCGAGCGTATATCCATGACCACCAATTTGCTTGATTTTGATTTGGCTGGTTTGACCGCCTTTTGCGAAGGGCTGGGAGAGAAGCGCTTCCGGGCCACGCAGCTTTTTCGCTGGATCCACCAGCGCGGTGCAGCCGATTTCGACCAGATGACCGATCTGGCCAAGTCCCTGCGCGAAAAACTCAAGGGCACGGCCCATGTCACGGCCTTGCCCGTGATTACCGAGCATGTGTCCTCCGACGGAACGGTCAAGTGGCTGTTCGACGTGGGTGACGGCAACGCCGTCGAATCCGTATTCATTCCCGAAGATGACCGTGGCACCTTGTGCGTCTCTTCGCAGGCAGGTTGCGCGGTGGGATGCCGCTTTTGCTCGACAGGGCACCAGGGCTTCAGCCGCAACCTGACCACCGGTGAAATCATGGCGCAGCTGTGGTTTGCTGAACACGCGCTGCGCAAGCGCCTGGGGCGCGATGAGCGCATCATCTCCAATGTGGTGATGATGGGCATGGGCGAGCCCCTGCAAAATTACACGGCCCTGGTGCCCGCGCTGCGCACCATGCTCGATGACCATGGCTATGGCCTGTCGCGCCGCCGCGTCACCGTTTCCACATCAGGTGTGGTGCCGATGATGGATCGCCTGTCGCAGGACTGTGCGGTGGCTCTGGCGGTCTCGCTGCATGCGCCCAACGATCCCCTGCGCGATGCCCTGGTGCCGCTGAACAAGAAATACCCGCTCGACGAGCTGATGCAGTCCTGCCGCCGCTACCTGGAGTTTGCGCCGCGTGACTTCATCACCTTTGAGTACTGCATGCTCGATGGCGTCAACGACCAACCCGAGCATGCCCAGCAATTGATAGCACTGGTGCGAGAGTATGCGGGCAACGGCGGGGCATGGTGCAAGTTCAATTTGATTCCATTCAACCCTTTTCCGGCATCGGGTCTGTTACGATCACCTGCCAACCGGGTGACCGAATTTGCCAAGATGCTCTCGGATGCCGGTGTCGTGACCACCGTGCGCAAGACCCGGGGCGATGACATCGATGCGGCCTGTGGCCAGCTCGCTGGCGATGTGAAAGACCGCACCAAAGCGGCGGAGCGCATGGCCAAGAACCGGGTCATACCGCTGGCACAAGTCTAGAAATAGTCCAATCAGTTTGAGGAGGGTGTGCATGCAAGAGGCTGTGACAACAGGGCAACCGAGGGTGCATCGCCTCACGGCTGCCACCTTTTTAGGCTTGGCCCTGATAGGTGGTTTGTCGGGCTGCGGTACCGCCAGTAACACGGCCCGCGAGGATGCCGCCTATGTCACGCAATCCGATGAGACCGAGATCCACCGGCGCGCACGCATCCGGCTGGAACTGGCAGCGAGCTATTTCCAGACCGGCCGCGCCACGATCGCGCTCGACGAGATCAAGCAGGTGCTGGCGCTGGATCCTTCCAATGGCGATGCCTACAACATGCGCGGGCTCATCTACATGCAGCTGGGCGAGCCGGACATTGCCGACGAGAGCTTCAGCAAGGCACAGTCGCTCAAGCCCACTGATGCGAACATCATGCACAACCATGGCTGGTTGCTCTGCCAAGAGAAAAAATACGACGCGGCAGACCGCTACTTCAACCAGGCTCTGGTGCAGCGCCAGTATTTTCAACAAGCCAAGACCTTGATGGCGCAGGGCCTGTGCCATGAGGCCGCCGGCAAGCCTGCCGAGGCCGAGGCGAGCTTGCTCAAGGCCTATGAGTACGATGCGGGCAACCCGGTAGTCAGCTTCAATTTGGCCAAGCTGATGAACCAGCGTGGCGACCCGCGCCGCGCCCAGTTCTATATCCGCCGCCTCAACAATGGCGAGCTGGCCAACTCCGAGTCCTTGTTCCTCGGTATCCAAATTGAAAAAGCCCTGGGTGATGGAGCGAGCGCGCGTTCGCTGGCAGCCCAATTGCAAAAGCGTTTCCCCGACTCCAAAGAGGCGGCACGTATTGCTGGTGGAGGCGTGCTGTGATCGAGTCTGATATCCAAGAAGCAACCAACGCAAACCATGCAGCCACGGGTGCACCCCTCAGCGCGGGCGAGATGCTGCGCCAGGCGCGCGAGGAGCTGGGCTACCACCTGCCCGCCGTGGCAGCGCACCTGAAGGTGTCCGTCCACAAGCTCGAAGCGCTGGAAGCGGGCGACTGGAGCGCCTTCCCGGATGTGGTCTTTGTGCGCGCGCTGGCCTCCGCCGTGTGCCGTGTGCTCAAGATCGACCCCGCGCCCGTGCTGGCCCAGCTGCCCAAGCCACCTGGCAAGGACCTGAGCCCAGGCGTGGAAAGCGTCAAGACCCGCGTGGCCGTGGGCCCGGCGCAGAGCAAGAAAAATGACTTCCCCAGCAGCAAGCCCTTCCCCTGGATGGGGGTGGTCGTGCTTCTGATGGTGGCGACCGTTGGCGTGCTGTTCTATCCGCAACTGGCGGAGTACTGGAAGAGCCGGTCCGCAGCTTCCGCTCCGGCGCCAGCGCGTTCCAACAACGTCGCCGGTGTGGCTGACCAGTCCGAGCCCGTTGCGCTGGGGGGCAACTCGACCGATCCGGTGCCCGAGGCGCCGGCCAATGGCGCAGCCGAAGCCGGCGCCACCGCTGCGCTGGCAGGCCCGCCCAGCCCGGCAGCAGCGGCACCGGTGGCTGCAGCGCCTGCAGAAGGCGCGCCATTGCTGCATTTCAAGGCCAGCCAGGACAGCTGGGTGCAGGTCAAGGAGGCCAGTGGCAAGGTGGTGTTTGAGAAGACCATCCGAGCCGGCGCGACCGAAGATATCGCGGCCACGCCGCCGCTCAAGCTCATCGTGGGCAATGCGGTGGGTGTGGAGATGCAGCTGCGCGGGTCGGTTTTTGATCTGAAAAAAGTGACCAAGGGCAGCACCGCCCGCTTTGAGGTGAATTAAGTGCAAGAAGAGAACATCCTGTTGCCCGTGCCCATGGTGGCGCCGGCCGCCCGCAAAAGTCGCCAGGCCCGTGTGGTCTGGGGTGACCGTGTGGTGACGGTGGGGGGCGATGCGCCCGTGCGCATACAGTCGATGACGAATACCGACACCGTGGATGTGATCGAGACGGCCATCCAGGTCAAGGAGCTGGCGCAGGCGGGCTCGGAGATGGTGCGCATCACCGTCAACACGCCAGAGGCCGCAGCTGCGGTGCCCTATGTGCGCGAGCAGCTCGACCGCATGGGTGAGAACGTGCCGCTGGTGGGCGACTTCCACTACAACGGCCACCGCCTGCTGACCGAGTTTCCTGACTGCGCCAAGGCGCTGTCCAAATACCGCATCAACCCCGGCAATGTAGGCAAGGGCGACAAGAAGGACAAGCAGTTCGGCCAGATGATCGAGGCGGCCATGCAGTACGACAAGGCCGTGCGCATTGGCGTGAACTGGGGCAGCCTGGACCAGGAGCTGCTGGCCGAGCTGATGGACGAGAACAACCGCCGCGCCGTACCCTGGGATGGGCGCCAGGTGATGTACGAGGCGCTGATCACCTCGGCCATTTCCTCAGCGCAGCGTGCCGAGGAAATGGGCCTGAACGGCGACCAGATCATTCTGTCCTGCAAGGTCAGTGGCGTGCAGGATCTGGTGGCGGTCTACCGCGGCCTGTCCGCACGCTGCGACTATGCCCTGCACCTGGGTTTGACCGAGGCGGGCATGGGTACCAAGGGCACGGTGGCCTCGGCCGCTGCGCTGTCGATCCTGCTGCAAGATGGCATTGGCGACACCATCCGCGTGTCGCTGACCCCGCAGCCGGGCGAGGCCCGCACGCAGGAGGTGGTGGTCGCTAGCGAGATTCTGCAAGCGATGGGCATGCGCAGCTTTGTGCCCAGCGTCACCGCCTGTCCGGGCTGTGGCCGCACCACCAGCACCACGTTCCAGGAGCTGGCGCGCGACATCGACCAGCACCTGCGCTCGCAGATGCCGGTATGGCGTGTGAAGTACCCCGGCGTCGAGAAGATGAAGGTGGCCGTGATGGGCTGCATCGTCAATGGCCCTGGTGAAAGCAAGCATGCCGATATCGGCATCAGCCTGCCGGGCAATGGCGAATCGCCCGCAGCGCCCGTCTTCATTGACGGCGAAAAGGCCATGACCTTGCGCGGTGACCGCATTGCGCAGGAGTTCCACGATATCGTGCAGGCCTATGTGGAGCGCCGCTACGGTGCTGCCAAGGTAGATAATTGATAGCTGCACTTGCTGGCCTGGCAAGTGTTTGCAAGCATACTGAACAGAGAGATTGAAGCCCATGGGCATGAATGAAAAGCTGGCCGCCATCAAAGGCATGAACGATATCCTGCCGCCCGATTCGGCCATGTGGGAATGGTTTGAAGGCAAGGTGCGCGACTTGATGGGGCGCTTCGCGTACCGCAACATCCGCACGCCGCTGGCGGAACACACGGCGCTGTTTGTGCGCGGTCTGGGCGAGGTCACCGACATTGTCGAGAAGGAAATGTATTCCTTCGAAGACCGGGCCGACAAGCATGGCCAGGCCGAGCACCTGACCCTGCGCCCCGAAGGCACCGCCGGTGTGGTGCGCGCCGTGGTCGAGAACAACATGCTCTATGACGGCGGCAAGCGCCTGTTCTACATCGGCGCCATGTTCCGCCGTGAGAAGCCGCAGCGAGGCCGCTACCGCCAGTTCCACCAGGTCGGCGTTGAAGCCATGGGCTTTGGCGGCGCCGAGCTCGATGCCGAAGTCATCCTGCTGGCGGCGCAGCTGTGGAAGGACCTGGGCATTGAAGGCGTGCGCCTGGAGCTCAACAGCCTGGGCCAGCCCGAGGAGCGCCGCGCCCACCGCGAGGCATTGGTGGCCTATTTTGAGCAGCACACCGATGTGATGGACGAAGAAGGCAAGCGCCGCATGTACAGCAATCCGCTGCGCGTGCTCGATACCAAGAACCCGGCGATGCAGGCGATGGTCAATGCTGCGCCCCAACTGCTGGACTTTCTGGGTGAGGATTCCAAGGCCCACTTGAAGGCCGTGCAGGACATTCTGGACGCCAATGGTGTGGCCTGGTCGGTCAACCCGCGCCTGGTGCGCGGCATGGACTACTACAACCTGACGGTGTTCGAGTTCATCACCGACAAACTCGGCTCGCAAGGCACGATCTGTGGCGGCGGCCGTTATGACTACCTGATCGAGCAGATCGGCGGCAAGCCCGCGCCCGCCGTGGGCTGGGGCATGGGCATCGAGCGCGTTCTGGAGCTGATCAAGGAGCTGAATATCCAGTGGGATCGCCCGTCTATTGATGCCTACGCTATCCTGCCGGACGCAGCATTGCTGCCGCAAGCCATGCGTGTGATCCAGACCTTGCGACAAGCAGGGGTGCGGGTGCAGATGCATGGCTCGGCCGTGGCAGGAAGCCTGGGCAGCATGAAGTCGCAGTTCAAGAAGGCCGATGCCAGCGGCGCCGCGTGCGCGCTGATCTTTGGCAGCGACGAGATGCAGCGCGGCATGGTGACCGTCAAGCAACTGCGCGATGGCGAGGGGGCCCAGGCCGAACATGCGATCGACGCCGTGGCCCACTGGGCAGCGCAACTGCGCGCATAAGTGCAGCCTCGGCTGCAAGCAATTTTTTGAACCAACTCCCTTAGAACAATATGGCTACGCATTTAGATCTGGAAGAACAGGAACAGATAGACCAGCTCAAGCACTTCTGGAGCAAGTGGGGCACCTTGATCACCACGGTGCTGGTGATTGTGCTGGGTGGCTTTGCCGCCTGGAACGGCTACCAGTACTGGCAGAACCGCCAGGCCTCGCAAGCCAGTGCGCTGTCGTCTGCGGTCGAGGCTGCAGTCAACTCCGGTGACAAGACCCGCATCGACCAGGCCTTTGGCGACCTGCGCAGCAACTATGGCAGCACCATGCAAGCGGCACATGCCGGCCTGCTGGTGGCCAAGGCTGCGGGTGACAAGGGCCAGATGGACGATGCCAAGGCCGCGCTCACCTGGGTGGCAGAAAATGCTTCGGATGAGGGCCTCAAGGCCACTGCCCGCGTGCGTTTGGCTGCGGTGCTGCTCAACAGCCAGGCCTACGATGAGGCGCTCAAGGTGCTGGGCACCAAGATGCCGACCGAGTTCGATGCCGTGGTGGCAGACCACAAGGGTGATGTTTATCTGGCCAAGGGCGACAAGGCGCAAGCCATTGAGTCGTACAAGGCGGCTTTGCAAAAGACCGAACCGGGCGTGGAATACCGCAACGTGATCTCCGTCAAGCTCAATGCGCTGGGCGAAGATCTGAAGTGATGGATGGCAGAAGGCAGTGCGCATGAAACAACAACAGGCATATGCTGCAGCGGCTGCTGCAGCCAAGGTTTTGACGGTATCGGCGGTGGCCCTGGCCATTGCGGGCTGCTCTTTGTTCTCGTCGGACAAGCGCAAGCCTGCCGAGCTTGAGCCCAATGTCGCACTGCTGTCGGTGCAGCAGGTGTGGACGCAGCGTATGGGCAAGAGCAATCCCACCCTGGTGATGAATGTCAGTGGCAATGTGGTGACCTTGGCCTCTGCCGATGGCCAGGTGGCCGCCGTCAATGCGGACACGGGTGCTGATCTGTGGCGCGTCAATGTGGGCCAGAAGCTCTCGGCCGGCGTAGGCAGCGATGGCAAATGGGCTGCGGTGGTGACCGAAGACGGCAACCTCGTCGCGCTGAGCCAGGGCAAGGAAATGTGGCGCAAGCGCCTGACAGCGCGTGTCTATACCGCGCCGCTGGTGGCGGGCGAGCGCATCTTTGTGCAAAGCGCGGACCGCTCGGTCCAGGCCTTTGATGCGACCTCCGGCCAGGCGCTGTGGAGCCAGGCCAAGACCACGGAAGCGCTGGTGCTGCGCCAAAGCGGCGTGCTGACCGCCTACCAGGACACGCTGGTCGCTGGCGTGTCGGGCCGTTTTGTCGGTATCGACCCCAACAGCGGTGCATTGCGCTGGGAAGTGCCGATCGCCAGCCCCCGAGGCACCAATGATGTCGAGCGTCTGGTGGAGCTGGTGGGCGGCGTTGCGCGCCAGGGCTCGGTGCTGTGCACCCGTGCCTACCAGATGGCGGTGGGCTGTATTGACGCATCCACGGCGCAGCTGCGCTGGACCGTGCGTGCCGACGGTATCAATGGCATCTCCGGTGATGCCGATGTGGTGGCTGGTGCCGATGGCAACGGCGTGATCACGGCCTGGGCGCACGATGGCGGCAGCGTGGTGTGGACGAGCAATCGCCTGCGCTACCGCAAGCTGAGCCAGCCGCTGGTATTGGGCCGCTCTGTGATTTTTGGTGATAGTTCGGGTACGGTGCATATGCTGTCCAAGAAAGACGGCTCGCCACTGAACCGCTTCTCGACCAACAGCTCTGGTATTTCCGTGGCGCCGGTCGTGGCGGGCAACACCATGGTGGTGCAGACGAATGATGGCGCGGTGTATGGCTTTCGGCCCGAGTAAGAAAAGAAAAAGTAGTCAGGAATGAAGCCAGTTATTGCTTTGGTGGGGCGCCCCAATGTGGGCAAATCCACCTTGTTCAACCGGATGACAAAGTCGCGCGACGCCATCGTTGCCGACTTTGCCGGTTTGACGCGTGACCGCCACTACGGCCAAGGCCGTCAGGGCAAGCACGAATACATCGTGATCGATACCGGTGGTTTCGAGCCCGATGCGACCAGTGGCATTTTCAAGGAAATGGCCAAGCAGACCCGCCAGGCCGTGGCCGAGGCGGATGTGGTGCTGTTCGTCGTCGATGTGCGTCTGGGCCTCTCGGCCCAGGACCATGAAATTGCCGGCTACCTGCGCCGCCTGGGCAAGCCCGCCATGCTGGTGGGCAACAAGGCCGAAGGCATGAAGGATGGCGGCCAGCTGGCCGAGTTCTACGAGCTGGGTCTGGGCGAGGTGTTCCCGGTCTCGGCTGCGCATGGCCAAGGCATCCGGACGATGATCGACATGGCGCTCGAGCAGTTGCCCTGGCTCAACCAGGACGAGGATGCCGAAGCCGAAGAAGACGAACAGGTCATCAAGCTGGCCGTGGCAGGGCGCCCCAATGTGGGCAAGTCCACATTGATCAACACCTGGCTGGGCGAAGAGCGTCTGGTGGCCTTCGACATGGCTGGAACCACGCGGGATGCGATCGCGGTGCCGTTCGAGAAGAATGGCCAGAAGTTCCAGCTGATCGACACCGCTGGCTTGCGCCGCAAGGGCCGCGTGTTCGAGGCGATCGAGAAGTTCTCGGTGGTCAAGACTCTGCAGGCCATTGAAGGCGCCAACGTCGTGTTGCTGCTGCTCGATGCCACCCAAGGCGTGACCGACCAGGATGCCCACATCGCCGGCTACATTCTGGAAAGCGGCCGCGCCGTGGTGCTGGCCGTCAACAAATGGGATGCGCTCGACGACTATGGCCGCCAGATGCTGGAGCGCTCGATCGAGCTGCGCCTGTCCTTCCTCAAGTTTGCCCCGCTGCATTTCATCTCGGCCAAGAAGCGCCAGGGTCTGGGCCCGTTGTGGACCTCGATGACCCAGGCGCACAAGTCGGCCCTCTGCAAGATGCCCACGCCGGTGCTCACGCGTGTGCTGCTGGAGTCGGTGCAGTACCAGACGCCCAAGAAGATCGGGCCTTACCGCCCCAAGCTGCGCTACGCACACCAGGGGGGCATGAACCCACCGGTGATCGTGATCCACGGCAACTCGCTCGAACACATCACCGATGCCTACAAGCGCTTTCTGGAAGGGCGTTTCCGCAAGGAATTTAATTTGATCGGTACCCCCTTGCGGATTGAATTCAAGACCTCACATAACCCTTACGCTGACAAAGATTGATAGCGTACAAGTGAGATGAGGTCTGATCCACAGACCCATCACATGAAACAACCATTTATCGTTCAGTTAGGTTGCCACTGTGGTAAGGTGGCGTTTTACAACAACACTGTCCGAACACGGAGAATATCGTGAGCAACAAAGGCCAACTTCTGCAAGACCCCTTCCTCAACGCTCTGCGCCGCGAGCATGTGCCTGTGTCCATCTACTTGGTCAACGGCATCAAGCTCCAAGGCCAGATCGAATCCTTTGACCAGTACGTTGTGCTGCTGCGCAACACCGTTACCCAGATGGTGTACAAGCATGCGATCTCGACCATTGTCCCCGGTCGTGCTGTGAATTTCGCGGCACCTGACTCGCAAGACAACGAAGCTGCAGCCTAACGCTTTTGATAGCAACACACTCGCGCCAATCGCGGGTGAAAGCTCTACATCATTGAGTAATCAACAAAATTCCAACGACAATAAATCCACCCCGGTCATGCTGGTCGGGGTGGATTTTGGTTTTCCGCACTTCGATTCGGAACTCGAAGAGCTGGGTCTGCTGGCGCAAACGGCCGGCTTGAACCCGGTGGCGCGCCTGGTGTGCAAGCGCAAGGTGCCCGATGCCGCACTGTTTGTGGGCAGTGGCAAAGCCGATGAGATCCGCATGGTGGCGCAGACCTATGGCGCGACCGAGATTCTGTTCGACCAGGCGCTCAGCCCGGCCCAGCAGCGCAATCTGGAGCGCCATTTGCAGATGCCGGTCAATGACCGTACCTTGCTGATCCTGGAGATCTTTGCCCAGCGCGCGCGCAGCCATGAGGGCAAGCTCCAGGTCGAGCTGGCCAAGCTGCAGTACGTCAGCACCCGCCTGGTGCGCCGCTGGTCGCACTTGGAGCGGCAGCGCGGTGGCATTGGCACGCGCGGCGGCCCGGGTGAGACGCAGATCGAGCTGGACCGCCGCATGATCAACGATGCGATCAAGCGGACCAAGGACCGGCTCGTCAAGGTCAAGAAGCAGCGCAGTACCCAGCGCCGCCAGCGGCAGCGCAATGACACCTTCAATGTGTCGCTGGTCGGCTATACCAATGCGGGTAAATCGACCTTCTTCAATGCCGTGGTCAAGGCACGCGCCTATGCCGCTGACCAGTTGTTTGCGACCTTGGATACGACGACGCGGCAGATGTACCTGGAGTCGGCACAGCGCTCCATCTCCATCTCCGACACGGTCGGTTTCATTCGGGACCTGCCCCACGGGCTGGTCAATGCTTTCGAGGCAACGCTGCAAGAGGCGGTAGATGCAGATCTGCTGCTGCATGTGGTCGATGCCTCCAACCCTGCCCACCCGGAACAAATACAACAAGTCCAAAAGGTTCTTCGGGAAATTGGGGCAGAAAACGTGCCGCAGGTTCTGGTATTCAATAAACTGGATGCCATTGAGCCAGACCGGCGGCCACCAGCGCTTGCAGACAGCTATGAGCTCGATGGGGTGCAGGTTCCACGATTCTTTGTCAGTGCCGCCAAGGGGCAGGGGCTGGAGGCCGTGCGTGAGCACCTGGCCCAGGCTTTGCTGGCGCGGCAGGCATCGCTTGATGCAGCCGGCAACTGGGAGATAGCCCCAGATGCCGATGACGAATTGCTGGGAAATGCTCCTTAGGGTGCCACAATGGTTGCTTGCATGCGCTTGTAACGCTGATTCATAGAGACATCGCTAATGAAACTTCATTCACGTTTTCCGCGCCTGGCCTTGCTGCCGCAAGGCCTGCGCGGAATGTTCAACCTGAACGATCCTCGCTGGGGGCGGGGTGATGATGGCAAGGACGACAGCAGCAATGCAGGTCAAGAGCCTTCCCGTCCGCCCTACAACCCACCCGAGCAAAACAACCGGCCCAACGCCCAGCGACCCAGCACCAATGGTGCGCCGGATCTGGACGAGCTGTGGCAGGACCTGAACAAGAAGCTCGGTGGTCTGTTCGGCGGTGGCAAAGGCGGTGGCTCGGGACGAGGCAATGCCAGCCAGCCGCCAGAGTTCAAGGGCGCCGGTGTCGGCCTGGGCCTGATCGTGGGTGTCGCTGCGCTGATCTGGCTGGGCACCGGCTTTTTCATCGTGCAGGAAGGCCAGCAGGCGGTCATCACGCAGTTCGGCAAGTACCACAAGACCGTCAATGCCGGTATCAACTGGCGCCTGCCGTACCCGGTTCAGCGCCATGAGCTGGTCTATGTCTCGCAGATCCGCTCTGCCGATGTGGGCCGCGACAGCATCATCAAGACCACCGGCCTGCGCGAATCGGCGATGCTGACCGAAGACGAGAACATCGTCGAGATCAAGTTTGCCGTGCAATACCGCCTGAGCGATGCCCGAGCCTGGCTGTTCGAGAGCAAGGCGCCTGCAGACACCGTCATCCAGGTGGCTGAAACCGCTGTGCGTGAGGTGGTCGGCAAGATGAAGATGGACGCCGCACTGGCGGAAGAGCGCGACCAGATTGCGCCCCGTGTGCGCGAGCTGATGCAGGTGATTCTGGACCGCTACAAGATCGGTGTCGAAGTGGTCGGCGTCAATCTGCAACAAGGCGGCGTGCGTCCGCCCGAGCAGGTGCAGGCGGCATTCGATGATGTGCTCAAGGCCGGTCAGGAGCGTGAGCGCACCAAGAACCAGGCCGAAGCCTATGCCAACGATGTGGTGCCCCGTGCCACCGGTACGGCTTCGCGTCTGATGGAAGAGGCTGCGGCGTACAAGGCGCGGATCGTGGCACAGGCGCAGGGTGATGCCCAGCGTTTCTCGTCGATCTATGCCGAGTACCAGAAGGCGCCGGTGGTCACGCGTGATCGTCTGTACCTGGAGACCATGCAACAGGTCTACAGCAATGTGACCAAGGTGGTGGTCGATTCCAAGCAAGGCTCCAACCTGCTGTACCTGCCGCTGGACAAGATCATGCAACAGACCCAGGGCGGGGCTGCTGCAGGCGATGCTGCTGCCAGCTCGAACGCGTCCACGACCAGCGCACCTGCGCCCGCACCATCGGTGCCCGATGCCCGTGCCCGTGATACCAGCCGTACCCGTGACCGCGAGTCGCGCTAGGAGTGATTTGTGAATCGAATGGGATTTTTAGCTTCAACCGTCCTGGTGGTGCTGGCGTTGCTCAGCTCCACCGTGTTTGTGGTCGATCAGCGGCAGTTCGGCATCAAGTATGCACTTGGCCAGATCAAGGAAGTCATCACGGAGCCGGGCTTGAACTTCAAGCTGCCGCCGCCGCTGCAGAACGTGACCTACCTGGACAAGCGCCTGCTGACATTGGACAGCACCGACACCGAATCGATGCTGACTGCTGAAAAGCAGCGTGTGGTGATTGACTGGTATGTGCGTTGGCGCATCACCGACCCATCGGCCTATATCCGCAATGTGGGTACGACCGAAGGCCAGGGCGCGATCCAGCTCAACCGTGTGGTGCGCAATGCCTTCCAGGAGGAAGTCAACCGCCGTACCGTGCAGGACATGATCTCCGGCAAGCGCGAGCAGACGATGGCTGACGTCAAGCGTGAAGTGCTCGAAGCCGTCAAGGGCAGCAAGCCCTGGGGTATCGACATTGTCGACGTGCGTATCACGCGTGTCGACTATGTGGAGGCCATCACCGAATCGGTCTACAGCCGTATGGAAGCCGAGCGCAAGCGCGTGGCCAATGAGCTGCGCTCGACCGGTGGCGCCGTGGGTGAAAAGATCCGCGCCGATGCCGATCGCCAGCGCGAAGTGACCGTGGCCAATGCCTACCGGGATGCCCAGGCCCTGAAGGGCGAGGGCGATGCCGAAGCGGCCAAGGTCTATGCCGACGCGTTTGGCAAAGACCCGCAGTTCGCGCAGTTCTACCGCAGCCTGGAGGCCTACAAGTCCAGCTTCAACAAGAAGTCGGACGTGATCGTGGTCGATCCATCGTCTTCGGACTTCTTCAAGGGCTATCGCTCGTCGGGCTCCAAGTAAGCGCGGCATAGCGCCTTCATCAAGCCACTTTGCATTCGCAAAGTGGCTTTTTTCATTGGGGTTTCTTATAGCACCCCGAGGAACTCAGCCGGGTAATGGCCGCAAAGGCGCAGTGCCGAGAGCAGGAAATGCGGATCGCCTGCTGTCATCCCTGTAGAATCACGTTTTTAACAGCCCTCCCAATTCCCCATGTCTGCTTGGATCCTTCCGGATCACATTGCCGATGTGCTGCCTTCTGAAGCGCGACACATCGAAGAGCTTCGGCGTGGCCTGCTCGACACGGCTTGTGCTTACGGCTACGAACTGGTGATGCCTCCGCTGCTGGAGCATCTGGACTCTCTGTTATCCGGATCCGGCGAAGCGCTGGATCTGCTGACGTTCAAGCTCGTGGACCAGCTATCGGGCCGCACCCTGGGCATTCGCCCTGACACCACCCAACAAGTCGCGCGCATCGACGCCCATTTGCTCAACCGCAAGGGTGTCACGCGTCTGTGCTACTGCGGACCGGTGCTGCATGCCAAGCCCGACCGTCCCCATGCCACCCGCGAGCCTTTGCAGTTCGGTGCCGAAATCTACGGCCATGCAGGGGTGGAGGCGGATGTGGAGGTGATTGCGCTGGCGACCCAGTCGCTGCGCGTCGCCCAGCTGCATGACTTCTCCGTGGATCTGGCCGATGTGCGCATCGTTCAGCGTCTGCTCGCCGGCCTGTTGGTGGATCTGCCGACCCTGCGCCGCGTGCATGCGGCGCTCGCGGTCAAGGATGCGTCCGAGCTTGCCTCGCTGACCCGCGATTTCCCGCAGGCACAGCGTGACGGTTTGCGCGCCTTGCTCCAGCTGTACGGCGATGTGGAGGTGCTGGCCGAGGCTGAAAAGGCGCTGGCGGCCATCCCGGGTGTAGCACCCATTCTGGCCGACCTGCGCCAGTTGGCCAGCCGCATCGACAGCCCGGCCGTCACGTTTGACCTGGCTGATCTGCGTGGCTACTCGTACTACAGCGGCATGCGCTTTGCGATCTATGCGCAAGGGGTGACCGACGCGCTGGTGCGTGGTGGCCGCTATGACGAAGTGGGCGCTGCTTTTGGCCGCAGCCGTCCCGCTGTCGGTTTCAGTCTCGATATCAAGCAGCTGGTGCCGGTGGTCGAGCCGCGCCCGCTGAAGGCCGCAATCCGTGCGCCCTGGGTGGACCGCCACGACATGCGTGAGGTCATCGCCCGCTTGCGCCAGACCGGCGAAACCGTGGTCTGCGCGTTGCCGGGGCATGACGATGAAGTCGACGAATTCAATTGCGACCGCGAACTGGCCGAAGTAGATGGCCAGTGGATCGTGCGCAGCATTTAACCGTATTTTGTTCTTGGATGGGAAAAGACATGGCTATCTCCAAAGGTCGCAACGTTGTTGTGGTTGGCACTCAATGGGGTGACGAAGGCAAGGGTAAGTTGGTCGATTGGCTGACGGAGAGCGCACAAGGTGTGGTGCGCTTCCAGGGCGGCCACAACGCGGGCCACACCCTCGTCATCAATGGCGTGAAGACGGCACTGCATCTGATCCCCAGCGGCATCATGCGCCCCGGCGTCAAGTGCTTCATTGGCAACGGTGTGGTGTTGTCGGTGGGCAAGCTGTTTGAAGAAATCGAAGGCCTGGAGAAGGCCGGCGTTCAGGTCCGTGATCGTCTGCGTGTGTCCGAAGCCTGCCCGCTGATCCTGCCTTTCCACCAAGCGCTGGATGTGGCCCGTGAGGCAGCCCGTGAACAAGGCGGTGTGCAAAAGATTGGCACTACCGGCAAGGGCATTGGCCCCGCCTACGAAGACAAGATTGCCCGCCGTGCACTGCGTGTGCAGGACCTCAAGCACCCAGAGCGTTTTGCCACCAAGCTGCGCGAACTGCTGAATCTGCACAACCATATTCTGGTGAGCGTGCTGGGTTCGCAGAAGTTTGACTTCGGTCCGCAACTGGCTCCGTACATGAAGAATGGCGAGATCCAGTTCGATGCCGTCTACAACGAAGCGATGCAACACGCCGAGCTGATCAAGCCGATGATTGCCGATGTGTCGTCCGAGCTGAACCAACTGCACGCCGAAGGCAGCAACCTGCTGTTCGAGGGCGCGCAAGGCTCCCTGCTGGATGTGGACCATGGCACCTACCCCTATGTGACCTCGTCCAACTGCGTGGCTGGCAATGCCGCCGCCGGTGCGGGCGTCGGCCCGGGCCTGCTGCACTATGTGCTGGGCATCACCAAGGCGTACTGCACCCGTGTCGGCGGTGGCCCATTCCCGACTGAGCTGGAATGGCAAAAGGAAGGTACGCCAGGCTGGGTGATGAGCACCGTGGGCGCGGAGAAGGGCGTCACCACCGGTCGCTATCGCCGCTGCGGCTGGTTTGATGCAGCGTTGCTCAAGCGCTCCGCCCAAATCAACGGCCTGTCCGGTCTGTGCATCACCAAGCTGGATGTGCTTGATGGCATCGAAGAGCTGCAACTGTGCGTGGGCTATGAGCTCGACGGCGAACGCATCGACCTGCTGCCACTGGGTGCAGACGACATCGAGCGTTGCAAACCCATCTATGAAGCCATCCCTGGCTGGACCGACACGACCGTGGGTGTCACCGAATACGACAAGCTGCCTGTCAATGCGCGCCGTTATCTGGACCGCATTGCCGAAGTCACCGGCGTGCCGATCGCCGTTGTCTCGACCAGCCCAGATCGCGACCACACGATCCTGATGCACAACCCCTACCAGGCCTGAGCCCTGGTTGCTACTTTTGATTGAGGAAACCCATGCTTACTGAAGACGGCAAGCACCTGTATGTCAGCTACGACGAATACCATGGCCTGATTGAAAAACTGGCCATCAAGATTCACCAATCCGGCTGGGAATTCGACACCATCCTGTGCCTTGCGCGTGGAGGCATGCGTCCTGGCGACATCCTGAGCCGTATTTTTGACAAGCCCCTGGCCATCATGTCGACCAGCTCCTACCGCGCCGAAGCCGGCACGCAGCAGGGGCATCTCGATATCGCGCGCTTCATCACGACGCCCAAGGGCGAGATTGCCGGGCGCGTGCTGCTGGTGGATGACCTGGCGGACTCGGGCCACACGCTCAAGGCCGTGATCAACATGCTCAAGAACAACTACGCGCCCATCACCGAGCTGCGCAGTGCGGTGATCTGGACCAAGGGTGTCTCCACCTTCACCCCGGATTACTCGGTGGATTTCCTGGCAACCAACCCCTGGATCCACCAGCCATTCGAAGGCTACGACACGTTGCGCCCGGAGAAGCTGCTGGAGAAGTGGAAGGTCTGAGCCGCCTCTGCAGTTGAAAAAAATTGCAATTTCGTGAAGTGCTGTCGGAAAACGCCTATACAATAGCGTCTATCGACAGCACGATGCCTTGCAAAGCTGCCAGACTCGAAAGAGGGCGGTTCGCAAGGTTTGTTTTTTTGAGGTGCTGACAAGGGG